>JAYTEJ010000147.1:0-14468 GCA_043735365.1 Acidobacteriota bacterium | reverse complement strand
GCCCGGATCGCCCCGGCGAGCGCCGGGATCAGCATCTCCCCTTCGCCGGCGGCGATGACGTCGGCAAAGAGGGCAAGCGGTTCCGGGTTGACGAACGTCACCGCGCCGCCGATCACCACCAATGGATGATGCCCGTTGCGCGCCTCGGCGCGTGCTGGCACCCCGGCCAGCCGCATCATCGTCAGCACGTTGGTGTAGTCCCACTCGAACGACACCGAGAACGCGATCACGTCGAAGTCGCCGACCGGCGTCTGCGACTCGAGCGTCAGCAGCGGCGTCCGCGACTCGAGCTGGGTCTTCAGCTCCTGCCGGGGTGGCAGAAAGGCCCGCTCGCAGACGACATCGTCCAGGTCGTTGAAGAGCCGGTAGACGGTCTGGAAACCGAGGCTCGACATCCCGACGAAGTAGGTGTTGGGAAATATCAGGGCGACGCGAATCCGGCCGGCGTGCGGCTTGCGCACGAAGCCGACCTCGCGCGCGAGGACGTCACGCGCGCGTTCGCGGTTCTGCCAGTTCTTCATTGATATGCCGGAGCCGAAGTGCGGAGGGCGGCGCGGAACGCCGCGGGAAATCGCCGGGGTTGCCGTGGCGGTGCGGGCGATCGTCCTCAGACGCCGCCCCTCCCGCCTGCCGTGGATATTCCAAGTTTACCACGCGCGGCCCCCCCGCCCCGGCTCAGCCGGCCCGGCGTGTCACTCCGCCTGGCGGCGCAGGAATGCCGGCACATCGAGCGGCGACACCGGCTCGAACTCGGCGCCGGGCGCGGAGGACTCGCCGACGGCGGCGGCATGCGCCGCGGCGGCCGGCAGGTCCAGCCCGGGGCGGCGCGAGAAGGTCATCCGGCCGCCACCGCCGCCGCCCGAGGCCGCAACGCGCTCCGGGACCTCCTGCTTCCAGGCGGAATAGGACTGCAGGTCCACCGGCGTGGTGGTACCGGTGCCCGAGGCCCGATTCGACGAGCGGTCGAAACCGGTGGCAATCACGGTGATCTTCACCTTGCCCTCCATCTTCGGATCGACGACCGCGCCGAAGATGATGTTGGCCTCCTCGTGGGCGGCCTCCTGGATGATCTCCGACGCCTCGCTGACCTCGATCAGCGACAGGTCGGGTCCTCCGGTGACGTTGATGATGACCCCACGGGCGCCGCGGACCGAGGCGTCCTCGAGCAGCGGGCTCGAGATCGCGGCGTTGGCGGCGGCCATCGCGCGCCCCTCGCCCTCGGCGAAGCCGGTGCCCATGATCGCCAGGCCCATGCCCGCCATGATCGTCTTGACGTCGGCGAAGTCCAGGTTGATCAGGCCGGGCACCAGGATCAGATCGGAGATGCCTTGAATCGCCTGCCGCAGCACGTCGTCGGCGCAGCTGAACGCCTCGTTGAGCGAGGTCGTGCGGGCGATGGTCGCGAGCAGCCGTTCGTTGGGGATGGTGATGACGGTGTCGACGCTGGCGCGCAGTTCCTCGAGACCGCGCTCGGCCTGGAGCGCGCGCTTGCGCCCCTCGAACTTGAACGGCTTGGTCACCACCGCGATGGTGAGCGCGCCGAGCTCGCTCGCCAGGCTGGCGATCACCGGCGCGGCGCCGGTGCCGGTGCCGCCGCCGAGGCCGGTGGTCACGAACACCATGTCGGCGCCGTCGAGCGCCTCGATCAGCTTCTCCGTATCCTCGAGCGCGGCCTGACGGCCGACGTTGGGGTCGGCGCCGGCGCCGAGCCCCTTGGTCAGCTTGGCGCCGATCTGCAGCTTGTTCGGCGCGCCGTTGAGCCGCAGCGCCTGGCCGTCGGTGTTCGCGACCAGGAATTCGACGCCGCCGAGCCCGGCCGCGACCATGCGGTTGACGGCATTGCTGCCGCCGCCGCCGACGCCGATTACCTTGATGCGCGCTCCTGAACGCATCTCCTCATCCAGTGTCAGGCGCAGTGTCCCGTCCGCGCCGGTCATCGTCCGCGTCATCGTGCCATTCCGTCCATCAGCCATGTGTGCCCTCCCGCCCTGAGTCCGAGATCGGTATTCCGCCTCAGAAGAATTCCTTGAAAAGTGTCCGCAGCCGCACCGCGACCCGCCCGAACGCGCCGTCGCCGAAGGTCCGGCGCTCCGGCTCCCCGACGTGGTTGCGGTGCGCGTACATCACCAGGCCGACCGCCGTGGCGAAGGCCGGGCTGTTGACGTGGTCCGCCAGTCCGCCGATGCCGGCGGGGGTGCCGCGCCGGATCGGCAGGTCGAAGATCTGCTCGGCAATTTCCGCCATCCCCTCGAGCATCGCGCCGCCGCCGGTCAGGACGATGCCGGAGTTGAGCGACTTCTCAAAGCCGGCCTTGCGGATTTCGTCCCACAGCAGGTGAAAGACCTCCTCGGCGCGCGGCTGCAGGATCTCGGAGAGGATCCGCCGCGCCATCACCCGCGGCTTGCGTCCGCCGACGCTCGCCACCTCCATCGTTTCGTCCTCGTCGACCATCGCCGAGAGCGCGCACCCGCAGCGGCGCTTGATCTTCTCGGCATCCGGAATCGGGGTGCGCAGGCCGACGGCGATGTCGTTGGTGAAGTGATCCCCGCCGACGGCGATCACGCCGGTGTGCCAGAGGCTGCCGCGCTCGAAGATGGCGAAGTCGGTGGTGCCGCCGCCGATGTCCACCAGCGCGACGCCGAGCTCCTTCTCGTCCTGGGTCAGCACCGACTCGCTCGCTGCCAGCTGCTCGAGCACCGTCTCGGTCACCGCCACCCCGGCGCGGTTGACGCAAGCGACGATGTTCTGGGTGGACGAGGCGCTGCCGGTGACGACGTGGACGTTGACCTCCAGCCGGGTCCCGGTCATCCCGACCGGCGCGCCGATGCCGTCCTGCTCGTCGACGACGAAGTCCTGCGGCAGCACGTGCAGGATCTCGCGCCCGCTCGGCAGCGCCACCGCCTTGGCGGCGTCGATCGCCCGGCGCACGTCCTCGCGGGTGATCTCGCGGTTCTTCCCCGCCACCGCCACCACCCCGCGGCTGTTGAACGCCTTGACGTGGGCGCACGACAGTCCGAGATGCACCGAATCGATCTCCACCCCCGCGGTCAGCTCCGCCTCGTCGATCGCCTTCTTGATCGACTCGACCGCGCTCTCGAGATTGACGACCACGCCCCGCCGGATGCCCTTCGAGTCCGCCAGTCCGATCCCGATGATGTCGAGCCCTCCGTCGTCGGTCATCTCGCCGACGATGGCCGAGACCTTCGACGTCCCGACGTCCAACCCGACCAGGTATCGTTCCTTACGTGCCACCAGGGTCTCCTTGTCTGCCGCGAACCGTGCCGGTCCGCGGCGCCGCGTTCCGCCTGCGCGCCATTTACCGCCCCGCCGCCGGCCCGCGCTTCGCCGCCTCGCCTCCCGGCCGGACGTAGATCCGGTCGTCGAACCGCAGATCGACGTAATCGATCTCATCGACCCGCTCGCGCAGCGTCGGCGCGAGGTCGATGTAGGACTGCAGACGGCTGACGAAGCGGTCCTCGCCGAGATGCAGCTGGGCGGTGTCGCCGTCGAGCATCACCACCGCATCGTGCAGGTCGCCGACATCGATCTGCGAGACGCGGTGGGCGAGCTCCTTGCGCTCTGCCAGGGCGTCGATGACCCGGCCGGCGAGATCGGCGCGGCGCTCGTCGAGCGCCGGTCCGCCGCCGGGACCGCGCACCAGGCCGTCGACGATGGGCAGATCGAACTCGCCATACTGCGGTCCGAACTCGTCGATGACGACTCCCTGCCGATCGACCAGATAGAGCTGGCTGCCGAGCCGCGACAGCCCCATCGGCAGCCGCTCCCTGACGAAGACGTCGATGCGCGACGGCAGCACCCGCCGCAGCGCGGCGTCGGAAATCCACGGCGACTTCAGCAACCGCCGCCGGTAGGCCTCGAGGTCCGCGGTCAGGATGCTCGTGCCCCGCAGCCCCTCGACCAGCGCCTGCACCTCTCCCGCCGACACCCGGGCGTTGCCGTGCACCGAGATCTCGCGTACCTTGAGCGTGGCGGCGCTGACGACGAGGTCGAAGGCGCGGAACCCCGCATAGATCACCAGCACGGTCGACACCAGCGTCCGGGCCAGCCGCCACGACCACCAGCTGCGCCGCGTCTTCTTCCGTCCGGGCTTGGCGCTCGGGCGGCGGAAGTTCTTCTCGGCGCGCGCCTTGACGCTCATGGCCGCCTCCCGGCGCCGGCGTCGGCGCGCTGCAGCGCGGCAAGAATCCGGTCGCCGACGCCGCCAATCGATCCGGCGCCCAGCGTCACCACCAGATCCCCGCGCCGCGTCAGCGCCGTGACCGCGGGCGGCAGATCCTCCACCGCCTTGACGATGTGCACCGGGATGCGCGAGACCGCGCGCACCGAGTCGGCCAGCGCCTCGACGGTGACCCCCGCCAACGGCGCCTCGCCGGCGGCGTAGATGTCGGTCAGCACGACTTCGTCCGCGGCGCCAAGCGCCACACCGAACTCGCCCATCAGCAGCCGGGTCCTCGAGTAGCGGTGCGGCTGGAAGACGACCACGACGCGGCGGTCGATGCCGGCGCGGGCCGCGGCAATGACCGCGGCAATCTCGGTCGGGTGGTGCCCGTAGTCGTCCACGACCATCACCCCCTGCGCCTCGCCCCGCATCTGGAAGCGGCGCTCGGCCCCCTGAAACCCCTCGAGCGCGGGGGCAATCTGCGCGAACGCGATCCCCGCCTCGAGCGAGACCGCGACCGCGCCGAGCGCGTTCAGCAGGTTGTGGCGCCCGGGGACGCGCAGGCGCAGCCGGCCGAGCGGCACCGCCTCCTCGCCCTGCCGCTGCAGCACCTCGCAGGTCGAGCCGAATGCTTCCAGCGCCATGCCCCGACCGACGATGTCGGCGGCGTGGTCGTCGAGCGCGTAGGTGATGACGCGCCGTGTCAGGTTGGGCAGCAGCTCGCGTACCGCACTGTCGTCGGCGCAGGCCACCACCGCCCCGTAGAACGGCACCTTGTTGGCAAAGTCGGCGAACGCCTGCTGGAGGTTGGCCCAGTCGCCGTAGCTCTCCATGTGCTCGCGGTCGATGTTGGTGATCACCGCGATCGACGGCGACAGCTTCAGGAACGAGCGGTCGCTCTCGTCCGCTTCGACCACCATGAACTCGCCGCGGCCCAGCCTGGCGTTGCTGCCAAAGGCGCTCAGCCGGCCGCCGATCACCGCCGTCGGGTCGAGACCGGCGCGCTCGAACACCAGCGCAATCATCGACGTCGTCGTGGTCTTGCCGTGCGCCCCGGCCACCGCAATCCCGTAGCGCAGCCGCATCAGCTCGGCGAGCATCTCGGCACGGGGAATGACCGGCACGCCCCGCCGCCGCGCCTCGGCGATCTCCGGGTTATCCGCGGCAATCGCCGACGAGATGACGACGACATCGGCGCCGGCGATCTGCGCCGGGTCGTGGCCGATGCAGACATGAACGCCGAGCGTCGCCAGCCGATCGGTGACCTCCGATCGGCGGGCGTCGGATCCCGAGACGTCGTAGTCCAAGTTGGCGAGCAGCTCGGCGATGCCGCTCATGCCAATCCCGCCGACGCCGACGAAATGAATCCGGCGCGTGCGTCCAAGCACTGTCAGTCCCGCTCCCCGAGTTGAAACACCCGATCGGCAATCACCATCGCGGCGTCGGGACGGGCCAGGCGCCGCGCCGCCAGCGACATCGCCTCGAGCCGGGCGGGATCGCCAATCAGCGCCGCGATCCGCTCCGCCAGCAGCGGCCCGGTCAGCCGCGTCTGGTCGAGCAGCTCGGCGGCGCCGGCGGCGGCCATCACCTCAGCGTTGCGCCGCTGGTGGTCGTCCGCGGCGGTGGGCAGCGGCACCAGCAGCGACGGCCGGCCAGCGGCGGTCAGCTCCGCCAGCGTCGTCGCCCCGGCGCGGCAGATGATCAGATCGGCGGATCTCATTTCCCGGTCCATGGCGAACAGGAACGGCTCCACGCGGGCCTCGAGACCCGCCCGGCTGTAGCCATCGCTGACGAGCTCACGATCGCGCTCTCCTGTCTGATGCGTGATTGCCACCCCGCCAGCGCCGGCGGCCAGTTGCGGCGCCGCCTCCACCATGGCCAGGTTGATCGCGTGCGATCCCTGGGAGCCCCCAAAGATCAGAATCCTCGGCGGCCCAGCGGGCCGCAGGCCGGGTGACAGGTGTTCCGACAAGAACTCGGGACGAACCGGGTTGCCTGCGACAAATGCCCTCCTTCCGAAGTACGACGCTGTGGACTCGTAGGTGACCGCCGCGGCGCTGACCAGCCGGGCGAGCAGCCGGTTGGTCAGGCCGGGGACTGCGTTCTGCTCCAGCAACATGGTGTTGATCCCGCCCAGCGCCGCCGCCAGCACCACCGGCCCCGAGCTGTAGCCGCCGACGCCGATGACGACATCGGGAGCGCGCCGCCTCAGGATGCGGACGGCGTCGATCGCGCTCAGCGGTAGCAGCAGCAGCCCCCGCAGCAGCGCCGTCACCGACATCCCCTTCAGCCCGGTGCTCCGCAGCAGGTCGAGCTCGAATCCCTCCCGCGGGACCACTCGCGACTCGATGCCGCGCGCCGTGCCGGCGAAGGTCACCGTCGCCTCCGGATCGCGCCGCAGAATCTCGCGCGCCACGGCGATGCCCGGATAGAGGTGGCCGCCGGTGCCGCCGCCGGCGATCACGACTCGCAGCGGCGTCATGCATCCGGTGCCGTCATGGTGGTGGTGACGACGTGAGTCGACGAGGCATGCTGAGAGACGTTCAGCAGGATCCCCATGCCGACGAGGTTGATCAGCAGCGACGATCCGCCGTAGCTGACGAACGGCAGCGGAATCCCCTTGGGCGGGACCAGGCCGAGCACGACGCTGATGTTGAAGAACGCCTGGAACGCCACCATGGTCGTCAGGCCGATCGCCAGGAAGGCGCCGAAGCGGTCGGGCGCCCGCATCGCCGTCCGCAGCCCGCGCCAGGTAATCACGCAGAAGCAGGCCAGCACGACGGTCGCGCCGATCAGCCCCAGTTCCTCGGCAATCACCGAGTAGATGAAGTCGTTGTGCGGCTCCGGCAGGAAGAACAGCTTCTGCACCCCGCCCATCAGTCCGCGGCCGAAGACCCCGCCGGTGCCCACCGCGATCATCGACTGCACCATCTGGTAGCCGTTGTGGAGCGGATCGGCCCACGGGTTCAGGAACGACAGCCACCGGCGCCTGCGGTAGGGTGAGGTCATCACCAGCAGGTAGAAGGCCGGGATGCCGGCGAGCGCCAGGGTGACGACGTAGCGGTAGCTGATGCCGGCGGCAAACAGCATCACCGCGGCAATCATCAGCACCGAGACCGCGGTACCGAGATCGGGCTCGACCAGGATCAGCGCCACCAACGTGCCGACGACGATGCCGATCGGCATCAGCGCGGCGGGCCCCTCGCCCATCCGATCCATCCGCCGTTCCAGCAGCGCGGCAGTGAAGATGATGACGACGATCTTGGCGAGCTCGGAGGGCTGGATGCCGAGCGGGCCGATGCCCAGCCAGCGGTTGGCGCCGTTGATCCGATGGCCGAACAGCACCGCGACCAGCGCCACGCCGACCACCGCGACGCCGGTCCAGATGAAGGTCGGCTGGCGGTAGTGGCGGTAGTCGATGCGCATCACGATCGGCACCAGCAGCAGGCCGAGCAGCGCCCAGGTTCCCTGCTTCACCAGGTAGAGATAGGGATCGTGGTTCTTTTCTGACGCCATCACCGCGGAGGCGCTGTAAACCATCACCACGCTGGTGCAGACGAGCAGCAGCGTGGCGATGAACAACAGCCGGTCAGATTTGAGCTTTCGCGCCATGGGTCACCTAAAGATCCGGCCTCGTCGAGCCGACAAACCATCCTGAGCGGCAGTGCCTGCCGCGACCGCCGCGGCTGCACACAATTGCACCGCGCCTCGTCAAGAGCGCGCTCGCCGCGTCTCTCGCCGGGCGTCCGATCCGTCACCGTGAGCAGTCAGCAGTCATCAGCCAGCCAGGGGCTGAGACACCACCCTCGCAGGCCGGGGCAGCCTGCGTTCCCAGCGGACGGTTCTCCACCGCACCAGCCGGACTGATGACTGCTCACTGCTCACGCGTGACGTTCCACTCCTCCCGCAGTCGAAGCACTTCCTGTTTGAACACCCGGCCGCGCTCGGCGTAGTCGCGGAACATGTCGAAGCTCGAACACGCCGGCGCCAGCACCACCGTGTGGCCCGGCCCCGCCGAGGCGAACGCGGTGCGGACGGCGGCCGACATGTCGGCCGCCTGGTGCACCACCAGCCCGGCGCCGAGCGCCGCGGCAATCAGCGGCCGCGCCTCCCCGATCGCCACCACCGAGGCGCGCCGCGCCCGCAGCGGCTCGAGCAGGTCGGCGAAGTCCCCGCCCTTGAAGCGGCCGCCGAGAATCACCACCAGGCCGTCGTCGAAGCTCTCCACCGCACGCCGCGCCGCTTCGATGTTGGTCGCCTTGGAGTCGTTGACGAAGCGGACGCCGGCGACTTCGCCGGCCGGCTCCAGCGCGTGCTCCAGTCCGGCGAACCCCTCCACCGCCCGGGTCATCGCGTCGGCGTCGGCCCCGGCCAGCGACGCCACCGCCGCCGCCGCCATCACGTCCGCCACCAGGTGGCGGCCGATCAGCCGGATCGACGCCAGCGGCACCAGCGGCTGGCGGCCGGCCGCGCTCCGCCGGACGATCGTTCCCCCCTCGATGACCACGCCGTCCGCCAGCGCCGCGTTCAGCGAGAAGGGCAGCCGCTGGGCGCGGATGCCGCCGGCGATGGCCAGCGCCGCCGGATCGTCGGCGTTCAGCACCGCCCAGTCGCCCGCCGATTGGTTGGCGAAGATCCGCGCCTTGGCGGCGGCGTAGTCCTCGACGCCGGCATGGCGGTCGAGATGATCCGGAGAGAAGTTCAGCAGCACCGCGATCCAGGGCCGGAAGCTCACCGTGGCTTCGAGCTGGAAGCTGCTGACCTCGACGACGTGAATGGTGTCGGCGGTCGAATCGTCAACCTGGGCGCTCAGAGCGACGCCGATGTTGCCCCCGACCAGCACCCGCCGACCCGCCGCTTCGAGCATCCGCCCCGCCAGCGTCGTCGTCGTCGATTTGCCCTTGGTGCCGGTGATCGCGACGACGCGGCCGCGCAGCCATCGCGACGCCAGCTCGAGCTCGCCGACCACCTCGACCCCGGCCAGGCGCGCCGCGTCGAGCGCCGGCTGCAGCGGCGGCACGCCGGGACTGGTGACGATCAGGTCGGCGCCGCGGAGCGTGTGTTCGAGGTGGCCGCCGAGCTCCACGGCGACGCCGGCGGCCCGCAGCCGTGCCTCGTCGTCGATCGCCGGCCGCAGATCGGTGAGCGTCACCGTCGCGCCGCGCCGCACCAGCAGCTCGGCCGCGGCGACGCCGCTGCGCGCCGCACCCACGACGGTGACGCGCTTGCCCTCGACGGTGAACGGTGTCGGCCTGGTCATCGCAGCTTCAGGGTCGTGAGGCTGAACAGGGCGAAGATGATGGCGACGATCACGAAGCGGGTAATCACCTTGGGCTCGCTCCAGCCGACCAGCTCGAAGTGGTGGTGGATCGGCGCCATCCGGAAGACGCGCCGGCCGGTGGTCTTGAACGACGCCACCTGCACGATCACCGACAGCGCCTCGATCACGAAGACGCCGCCGACGATCACCAGCAGGAACTCCTGCTTGATGAGCAGCGCCACCACGCCGAGCGCGCCGCCGAGCCCGAGCGAGCCGACGTCCCCCATGAAGATGTCCGCCGGGTAGGAGTTCCACCACAGGAAGCCGAGGCTGGCGCCGACCAGCGAGCCGCAGAAGATGGTCAGCTCCGCCTCCGCCGAGTTGAGCTTGACCAGCTGCAGGTAGCGCGCGAACTCCGCGTGGGTCGACAGGTAGGCGAGCGCGGTGAAGGCCGCGGCGGCGACCGCGAAGACGCTGATCGCCAGGCCGTCGAGACCATCGGTGAGGTTGACCGCGTTCGACGATCCCACCAGCACCAGCACCGCGAACACCGCGTAGAACCAGCCGAGATCGGGAATCACGCGCTTGAAGAAGGGGAAGATCAGCCGGGTGCTGTAGAGCGACGGCTCCTGCGCTTCGAGGACCAGCAGCGCGATGCCGACCGCGATCGCCACCACCACCTGCCAGCCCATCTTGTAGCGCGGTCGCAGCCCGTGATGCGAGCGCCGGACGACCTTCAGATAGTCGTCGGCGAAGCCGATCGCCCCGAAGGCCGCGGTCGCCAGTACGGCAATCCAGATGAAAGGGTTGGTGAGATCCGCCCACAGCAGCGTCGGCACCAGCGCCGAGGTCAGAATCAGCAGCCCGCCCATGGTCGGCGTCCCCGCCTTGGTACGGTGCGTCGCCGGGCCGTCCTGGCGGACGACCTGGCCGATCTGGAACTGCTGCAGCTTGCGGATCATCACCGGCCCGACGAAGAGGCCGATGATCAGCGCCGTCAGGCTCGCGCCGGCGGTGCGGAACGTGATGTAGCGGAACACGTTCAGGACGGCGAACTCGCGATGGAGCGGATAGAGCAGGTGGAACAGCATCAGGCGAACTCCACCTGCAGGCGATCGACGACGGCGTCGGTGCCGACGCCGCGGGAGCCCTTGACCAGGACCAGGTCGCCGGGCCGGGTGCGCGCCGCGGCGATCGCCGCGGCCTCGGCACTGGTGCCGGCGTGAATGACGCAGGCGGCCGGCAGGCCGGCGCGGACGGCGGCGTCTGCCATGACGCGGGCGGCTTCGCCGCCGACGGTGATGAGCAGCTGCAGCCCCGCGGCGGCGGCGGCGGTGCCGCAGGCGTCGTGCAGCCGGGCGGCGTGCGCGCCCAGCTCGAGCATCTCGCCGAGGACGGCAACCTTGCGGGCGCTGCCGGTCGCGGACGCGACCGCCTCGAGCGCGCGGTGCAGCGCCGCAGGGCTGGAATTGTAGGAATCGTCGATGAGCGTCAGCCCTCCGGGCAGGCGGATGACTTCGCCACGCCGCGGCGCCGCGCGCAGCGCCGTCGCCGCCGCCGCGATGACGTCGACCGGGACCTCGAGCTCGACCGCCACCGCCGTCGCCGCCAGCACGTTGGCGAGGTTGCCGAGGCCGAGCAGCGGCGTCTCCAGATCGAACGCCCCGGCCGGCGTCGTCACCCGCGCGGCAGTCCCCGCCAGCCCCCGCCTCACCACCGCCGCCGCCCGCACGTCGGCGGGCTCGTCGATGCCGAAGGTCACCACCCGGCCGGCGAAGGCGCCCCGCCGCCCAGCGATTCTCGCGTCGTCTGCATTGGCCACCAGGACGTCGTCCGCGCCGGCCTGTTCGAGAATCTCCGCTTTGGCGTCGGCAATCGCGTCGGCGGACTCGAAGAAGCCCATGTGCGCGTCGCCGACATTGGTCCAGACCCGGATGTCGGGCTCGGCGATGCCCACCAGCGTGCGGATTTCGCCGGCGTGATTCATTCCGAGCTCCACCACCGCGACCTCGGGGCCGGATCGCAGCTCGAGCAGGGAGAGCGGCAGACCGATGTGGTTGTTCAAGTTGCCCCTGTTCCGATACACCCGGTGACGCGTCTCGAGAAAGCTGGCGGCGATCTCCTTGGTCGTGGTCTTGCCGGCGCTGCCGGTAATCGCCACCACCGTCGCGCCTGCCCGCCGCCGCACCTCCCGCGCCATGTCCTGCAGCGCCCGGGTGGTGTCCGCCACCCGGATGAAGGGATGGCCGCCGCCGGTCTCCGCTGCCCCCTGCCCGTCGATCAGCGCGCCCGAGGCGCCGCGGGTGAAGGCCTGCTCGACGAAGCGGTGGCCGTCGAACCGACCGCCGCGAATCGCCACGAACAGGTCACCGGCGGCCAGCGTCCGCGAATCGATCGAGATGCCGCCGACCTCCTGCTGCGCATCCGCGGCGTCGAGCGTTCCTCCGGTCGCGGCGGCGACGTCGGCCCAGGTCAGTCGAACTTCGCCCACGTCCTACGACACCTTCAAGCGGGACCGGCGCCGGGCCAGCGTCGCCCGCGCCACCTCGACATCGTCGAACGGCGTCACCTGGTCGCCGACGACCTGATACTTTTCGTGGCCCTTGCCGGCAATCAGAACCAGGTCCCCTGGACGCGCGTCGCGAACCGCGCGCTCGATCGCCGCCTTGCGGTCGACGATGGCGAGGCAGGCGGTGGACTTCGGCGCGGCCTGGCCGCGCGGCGGCAGGCGATCGGCGGGAACGACGATGCCGCGCTTGATGTCTTCGATGATCTGCTCGGGATCCTCGGAGCGGGGATTGTCGGAGGTGACGATCACGAGATCGCTGAGCCGCGCCGCGACCGCGCCCATCAGCGGCCGCTTCGACTTGTCCCGATCCCCGCCGCAGCCGAAGACGGTGATGACCCGCCCGGCCGCCAGCGGCCGTGCCGTCTCCAGCAGGTTCTTGAGCGCATCGTCGGTGTGCGCGTAATCGACGACGATGCGGACGTCATCGGCCGGCTCGGAGACCAGCTGGAAGCGCCCCGGCACGGCCGTCAGCTGCGCGATGCCGGCCTCGATGGCGCCGAACGGGACGTCGAGCGAGACCGCCGCGGCGACCGCGGCGAGGATGTTGTAGGTGTTCGGTCGTCCGACCAGCGGCGAGCGGAGCCGCAGCGTCCCGCGCGGCGTGCGCACCTCGAACGCCAGCCCGTCGAGGGAGAAGGTCAGCGGTCCGGGACGGACGTCGGCGGCGGCGTCGATGGCATATGTCACCGGGCGGCGGGCCGCGGCGGCGAAGTCGGCGCCGCGCCGGTCGTCGAGGTTGGTGATCCCGGTGGCGCCGTCTGGCAGCAGCTCGAACAGCCGGCGCTTGGCCGCGAAGTACTGCTCCATGTCGCCGTGGAAGTCGAGGTGGTCGCGGGTGAGATTGGTGAAGATGGCGGCGGCGAAGTGCAGGTGGTCGGCGCGGCGCAGCGCCAGCGCGTGCGACGAGACTTCCATGACGCAGGCGCCGCAGCCCTCGGTCACCATGTCCCGCAGCAGCCGCTGCAGCTCCGGGGCCTCGGGGGTGGTCCGCGCGGTCTCGACCTCGCGGCTGCCGATGCGATGACCGACGGTGCCGATGCGCCCGCAGCGGATGCCATTGGCTTCGAAGATCGAGGTCAGCAGATAGGCGGTCGTGGTCTTGCCATTGGTGCCGGTGATGCCGACCAGCGTCAGCGCCTGGCTGGGACGGCCTGCAAAGGCCGCTGCCAGCGCTGCCAGCGCCAGGCGACCGTCGGCGACGCCAATCCAGGGGACGTCGAGCCCGGCCGGGCGGGCGCGGTCCGAGACCACGGCGATCGCCCCCAGGCCGACGGCGTCCCGGGCGAACGCGCCACCGTCGGCGTGGGCGCCGCGCAGCGCCACGAAGACCGATCCCGGCTGCACCTGGCGCGAGTCCCAGGTCACGCCGGTCACCTCGCTCGCCGCCGCGGGACCGAGCTGCGGCGGGCCGGCGACGAGCTCGGGCTCGAGCTGCTGGAGCTCCCGCAGGAGCCCGGACAGCGTCATTGACGCTCCCCCGCGGCGAGCGGCGCCGGCCGGCGCCTGAGTCCGAGGACGCAGATCCCATCCGAGCCGAGCGGGGTGCCGGCGGCCGGCGATTGCTCGGCGACGAAGCCGCTGCCCAGCATGCGCGCGGTCAGCCCGGAGCGGGTCAGCAGCCGCACCGCCTCACGCGCGCTCAGTCCGTGCAGGTCCGGCATCAACCCGTCGGGCGCCGGATCGGTGACCACCGCGGGCCGCGCCCCGACCTGCTGGGTCGTCATGCCGTCGGGGTTCGACTCCTGCTTCGCCACCATCACCGGGGACGGCGGATTCACGGTCGGACCGATGCCCAGGTGGCGCAGCGTCGCCTCGGCGATCCGCTTGAAGATCGGGCCCGAGACGGTGGCGCCGTAGTAGCCCTTGGTGTGCGGCGAGTCGATCACCACGACGATGACCACGGCGGGGTGGCGCGACGGCACGAAGCCGACGAACGAGGCGTTGTAGTCGACCTTGGAGTAGTGGTTGTTCACCACCTTCTGGGCGGTGCCGGTCTTGCCCGCCACCGTGTAGCCGTCGATGCTCGCGAAATGCTTGCCGGTGCCGCGCTCGACCACCGCTTCCATGATCTCGGTCAGCGCCGCGGCGGTATCGGCGGTGATGGCGCGGCGCAGTACCTTGTGCGCGATCGGCTCGCGGCGGCCGTCGCGGATGAAGGCGCGGACGACCCGCGGCTCCATGATCTCGCCGCCGTTGGCGACCGCGCTGACCGCGGTGGCCATCTGCAGCGGCGTGACGCCCACCTGATAGCCCATCGACACCGAGGCCAGCGCGCTGGCGTCGAGCCGCGACGGGTTCCAGACGATGCCGGGGCTGGCGCCGCGGAAGTCCGGTGCCAGGGCCTGCCCGAAGCCGAAGCGGGTGATGTAGCGGCCGAGCCGCTCGGGCCCGAGCCGCTGCCCGACCTTGATCGCCCCGACGTTGCTCGACTGGGCGATGACGTCGATGAACGGCAGCAG
>JAYTEJ010000146.1:0-3952 GCA_043735365.1 Acidobacteriota bacterium | reverse complement strand
AGGGCGGCCTCGCCGTTGGCCGACGAGGCGCTCTCGATCGTCACTCCCAGGACGAACCGGACACCGTCGCGCTCGAGATGGCGGCGGACGATCTCTGCGGCATCGGCATCCTTGTGCGGCAGGACCTGCGTGCCCTGGTCGAGGACGGTGACAGCGGATCCGAATCGTGCGAAGGCCTGGGCCAGCTCGCAGCCGATCGGGCCGCCGCCGATGATCAGCAGCCGCGCCGGCAGTTCGGTGAGTGCGAAGACGTTTTCGCTGGTCAGGTACGGGATCGCGTCCAGCCCGGGGATCGGCGGGGCGGCGGGCCGTCCGCCGGTGGCGATGACCGCCCGGCTGAACGTCAGGGCCAGATCGCCGACCGCGATGGTGCGCGCGCCGGTGAACCGGGCGTCGCCGAAGAAGACATCAACGCCCGCCCGCTGCAGTCGTGCCGCGGAGTCGTGCCGGGCAATGGTGAGGCGGCGGGCGCGCATGCGCTGCATCACCGCCGGAAAATCCACCGCTGGCGCGGCGACCTGAATGCCGAGCTCCGCGGCCTTGCGGATCTCGCCGACGGCTCTGGCCGAACGGACCAGCGCCTTGGATGGCACGCAGCCGGTGTTGAGGCAGTCGCCCCCCAGCAGGTGCCGCTCGACAATCGCGACCCGGGCCCCGAAGCCGGCGGCCCCCATCGCGCTGACCAATCCAGCGGTTCCGCCGCCAACGACGACAAGGTCGTATTTCGGCGCCGGCGTCGGGTTGCGCCAGTTCGTCGGGTGAACGAAGGATTCGAGAAGGCTGTTCCCCCCGGACTCCATTACGGTCTCGCGGGCGTCTTCACCCGTCACGATCGCCGATATCTCGAAGGAATACTCATTTCTTCTGGTCCGTTCTCTTCCGCCCAGTGCAAGGCGACGGCCACTTGCGGTCCCAAACGACGAATACCCCGGTCGCAGGCTTTTTATTCCCCGGAAACGAGGTCGCGCCGGGTCTGCGGAGAGATGAGTCGGGAATAAAACCGGGTCCTGCCGGGTATCCTCTATGCAGAGGAGATTGCTGTTGATGCACCGACGATCGTTTTTCGCCGTTTCGCTGGGATCTCTTCCGGCTGTGCTGGCTGCCTGCCGAAGTGGTGAGGCGGTATCGGCCGCCGGCGTGCCTACAGGTGAGTCGTTCGAGGTCACGAAATCGGACGCTGAATGGCGGAAGATCCTGACGCCGGACCAGTATGAGGTGCTCCGCCGGCAGGCCACCGAGCGGCCTGGCACCAGCCCGCTCAATGCCGAGCATCGCCAGGGGACATTCCACTGTGCCGGATGTGACCTCGCGCTCTATGCCTCCAGCACCAAGTTCGAGAGCGGCACCGGCTGGCCCAGTTTCACCGCCCCGCTTCCGGACGCGGTGCGCACGTCGGTGGATCGCAGCCTGTTCGGCGTGCGAACCGAGGTCCACTGCCGCCGCTGCGGCGGCCATCTCGGCCATGTCTTCGACGACGGCCCGGCGCCAACCGGCAAACGCTATTGCATGAACGGCGCGGCGATGACCTTCAAGCCGCAGGGAGCCTGACAATGAGCATGCGCGCGCGATGGATCACCGGCGCGGTGACGGCGGTGCTGAGCCTGGCAGTGCCGTCGGCCGGGGTATCGCAAAGTAACGGCCCGCAGAAGACCGCCTCCGCGGTCTTCGCCGCGGGCTGCTTCTGGTGCGTCGAACAGGCGTTCGACGAGGTCGACGGCGTGCTCGAGACGACCTCCGGCTACACCGGCGGGACCAAAGCCAAACCTACCTACGAAGAGGTGTCGTCGGGCGGCACCGGACACACCGAATCGCTCAAGGTCACCTACGATCCGTCGAAGGTGAGCTACCAACGGCTGCTGCAGCAGTTCTGGCACAACGTCGATGCGGTGGACGGCGGCGGGCAGTTCTGCGATCGCGGCAACCAGTACCGCCCCGCGATTTTCTATGGCTCGCCGGAGGAACAGCAGGCAGCGGAGGCGTCGAAGAAGCAGGTCGCGGCGGAGCTCGGCAAAGCGATCGCCGTCCAGATTGTGCCGGCCGGCACCTTCTACGCTGCCGAGCAATACCATCAGGACTATTACAAGAAGAACCCGGTGCGGTACAAGTTCTATAAATGGAATTGCGGCCGGGCGCAGCGGCTCGAACAGCTCTGGGGCAAGGCGGCGCACGCGCAGTGAAGGGGTTGCGGATCCGCGATCTGGTCCGCTCCGCCGCGGTGGTCACGGCCGCTGCCGCGGTGCTCTGGCTCGAGCGGCGGCGGCAGGCACGTCAGTACGTCGAGGCTCCGGCCGTCCATGCCACCCGCAACCTGGTCCTGGCGGGCATGGCGGCAGTGACCGTGCACCTGGTGGAGACGCCGGTGGTCATGCCCGTCGCCGCGCTGGCGGCGCGGCGGGGCTGGGGGCTCACCGGACGCATGGTCGGGTCGCGCCGGGCCCGCATCACCAGGACCCTCGTCACGATCCTGCTGCTCGACTACACGCTCTACCTCTGGCACATCGTGGTCCATCGCGTGCCGTGGCTGTGGCGGTTCCATCTCGTTCACCACGTCGATCTCGACATGGACGCCACCACCGGGCTCCGCTTTCATGCCGGCGAGCTCGTCGCCTCGGTGCCCTGGCGTGCCGCGCAGGTCATGCTGATTGGCGCGACCCCCGGCGCACTGGCGGCCTGGCAGTCGCTGACCGTCGCCTTCGTCCTTTTCCACCATTCGAACACCCAGCTCGGCGAGCGCACCGAGCGCTGGCTCTCGTGGCTGGTGGCGACGCCGCGGATGCACGCCGTTCATCACTCGGTCAACCCCGCGCAGCTGCAGACGAATTTCTCCAGCGGTTTCGCGCTATGGGACCGCCTCCATGGCACGTTCCGCGCGGACACCACCGCGCGCGACGTCGTCGTCGGCGTCCCAGGCTATCTGCGGCCGGAGGACGTCTCGCTCGATATGGTCCTGGCGCTGCCGTTCACGCATACGCCTCTCCCGCCCGGGGACCTGCCCCATGTCCCCGGAGCCTGACGCTCCATTCGCCAGCGTCGTCATTCCCGTCTGGCGAGACGCCGCGTCGCTCGAACAGGCGCTGAGCGCGCTTCCCCCACAACCCGGACTCGAGGTCATTGCCGCGCAGGTGCTCGGCGACGACGACGAGTACGTGCGGATTCGGGTGGCGCGGCCGGATGTGCGCTGGGAGAGCGCAGCGCGTGGACGCGGGGTGCAGATGAACGCGGGCGCGGCGGCGGCTCGCGGCCGATGGCTGGTGTTCCTGCACGCGGACTCGCGGCTGCCGCCCGAGTGGATGGGTGTGGTCCGGCACGCGGACTCGAGGCCTGGAGTCGTTGCCGGCTGCTTCCGGCTGGCGCTCGACAGCCGCGACTGGCGGGCGCGGCTCCTCGAGTGGGGAGTCCGGGCGCGGATTGCGCTGTTCGGCCTGCCCTATGGGGACCAGGCGATATTCGTCCGGCGTGCGGTATTCGAGGAGATCGGCGGCTACCGCGACTGGCCGTTGATGGAAGACGTCGATCTGGTGCGCCGCCTGAAGGCCGCCGGCCGGCTGTGGGCTGCCCCGGCGGTGGTGGTCACGTCGGCGCGACGCTGGGAGCGCGGCGGCTGGGTCCGGCAGAGTGCGATCAACATGTCGCTGGCGGTCCGGTTCTTTCTCGGCGCGTCGCCGGCTCGTCTCGCGCAGCGGTATCTCCATCGATCGCGCCGCGCCATTGTTCTGATGGCCCGGGCACCCTGGGCCGGCGGCAAGACGCGGCTCGCGGGCCTGGCCTCTGAAGCCGCCCTTGGCGATTTGCGGCAGGCGCTGTTCGAGGACACGCTCGATGTCGTGCGCTCGGTGCCCGACGCCCAGCGAATCGTGGCCTGCGAGCCGGCGGCGGCCGCGGCGCGGCTCCGCGAGACGTCCGGCGGGACGATCGATGTCATCCCCCAGCGGGGAGACGATCTCGGCGACCG
>JAYTEJ010000145.1:0-5979 GCA_043735365.1 Acidobacteriota bacterium | reverse complement strand
GATCTCTACTTCGTCAACGGCGCCCCGGGCAGCGCCAACGCCCTCTATCGCAACAACAGGGACGGCACCTTCACGGACGTCACCGCTGGGGCCGGGGTCGCCGCCGACGGCAGCCGCACCTACAAGACAGGGGTCGCGGTCGGCGACTTCGACGGCAACGGCCACCTGGATCTGTATGTCACCGCCTTCGGCCCCAACATCCTCTACCGCAACAACGGCAACGGCACCTTCGAGGACGTCACCCGCAAGGCCGGGCTCTACGACCCGACGACGAAGAGCCTGGGCATCGCCCTCATCGACTACAACGCCGACGGCAACCTGGATCTGTTCGTCTCGAACGACACGCAGCCGAACCGCCTCTATCAGAACACCGGCAAGGGCACGTTCGTGGACGTCGGCATGATGGCGGGCGTGGCGTTCAACGAAGCGGGAGTGGCGCGCGCCGGGATGGGGGTGGACGCCGCCGACTACGACGGCTCCGGCCGCCAGAGCCTGATCATCGGCAACTTCTCCAACGAGATGATGGCGCTCTACTCGAACGAGGGCACCGGGCTGTTCATCGATGAGGCGCCGACCTCCACCGTTGGCAAGGCCTCGCTGCTGACGCTGACCTTCGCCACGTTCTTCTTCGACTTCGACCTCGACGGGCGGCTCGACATCTTCGCCGCCAACGGCCACGTCGCCGACGACATCAGCAGCGTCCAGCCGCGGGTCGCCTACGCCGAGCCGGCGCACCTGTTCCGCAACATGGGCGGCAAGAAGTTCGAGGAGGTGACCGCCGCCTCCGGCGCCGCGCTGACGCGGCCGGTCGTCGCCCGCGGCGCGGCCTACGGCGACTTCGACAACGACGGCGACCTCGATCTCGTGGTGACCGAGAACAACGGTCCGGCGCGGCTGCTCAGGAACGACGGCGGCAACCGCAACCACGCGATCCGCATCCGCGCCGTCGGCACGGTTTCCAACCGCGACGGCATCGGCGCCCGCATCAAGGTCGTGCTCGACAACGGCGCGACGCTCTGGAGCATGGTCAAGACCGCCTCGAGCTACTGCTCGCAGAGCGAGCTGCCGCTGACCTTCGGGCTCGGCGCCCGCACCGTCGTCAAGTCGGTGGAAGTGAGCTGGCCGTCGGGGCGCAAGGACACCGTGACCGGCATCCGGGCCGACGAACTATCGACCATCGAAGAGGGCAAGGGGCTCGTCGCCCACGTCCCCTTCACCCGGGGGACCTGAATGCGCACGCACCACCTCGTCGTCGGCCTGACGGTCCTGCTGCTGGCTGCCGCGGCCGATCCCGGAGCACGGGCACCGCGAATCGGCGATCAGACGGCCGCGGCCCAGGCGGCAACCGGCGGCACCCGGGAGGCAGCCTATCGAGCCAACAACATCGGCGTCGCCCGGCTCGAGCAGTACGACTTCGACGCCGCGGCGACCTCGTTTCGGGAGGCGCTGCGGGTGGTGCCGGATCTGACCCTCGCCCACCTCAACCTCGCGGTGGCGCTCTTCTACGGCGGCAAGCCGGACGCGGCGCGCCGCGAAGCGGAGACCGCGGCCTCGACGCTCCCCTCTCCCCATGCCTACTACCTGCTCGGGCTGATCGCGCGCACCCAGGACCGGCCGGACGATGCGCTGCGCGATCTTCAGAAGGCGCTGGAGATGGATCCGGCGGACGTCGGGACCAAGGTGAACCTCGGCCAGGTCTACACGCAGCAGCGCAACTTCCCCAGGGCCGTGGCGCTGCTGCGGGCGGCCGCGGCCACCGAGCCCTATAACGCCACGGCCGCCTACGGCCTGGCGATGGCGCTGACGCGATCGGGCGATCCCGGCGGCCCCGAGGCGATGAAGCGCTTCGAGACGCTGCGGGGAACGCCCTACGCCCGCACCTATTCGCAGACCTATCTCGAACAGGGCCCCTACGCCGAGGCGCTGGCCTCGACCGGCGCCGAAGCGGACCTGGTGGACCCGGCGCGGCCCGCGGTGACGTTCGCGGATGCGACCGGAGACCTCCTGCGGAGCGCGCGTCCCGGCGCCGCCGCCGGCAGCGTCGTTCTCGCCGACCTCAACGGCGACGGCGCGCTCGACATTGTCGAGGGGGGCACCGGCGGCGTCCGGATCTACCGCAATGGCAAGGGGACGTTCTCGGATGTGACCCGGGCCGGCGGCTTCGAGGCGGCCGCGGGCGGCACCGCCGCCATCGCGGTCGCGGGGGACTACGACAACGACGGACATCCCGATCTCTTCGTCTCCGACGATCGGGGCAGTCACCTGTTCCATCAGGGGGCGAATGGCCGCTTCGAGGCGGTCACCGGCCTCCCCGCCTTCGCGGGTGCGGCGCGCGCCGCGGCCTTCGTCGATGTCGATCACGACGGCGACCTCGATCTCTTCATTGTCGGCGGGCTGCGAGCCCGAGCGCCAGGGGCTGGATCGGCGGCCGCGACGGCACCGAATCAGCTGCTGCGCAACAACGGAGATGGCTCGTTCACCGACATCACCGCGAAGGCGCGCGTGGCGTCCGCCGACGCCGCCGGCGTCGCGGTGGTGCCCACCGACTTCGACAACCGCCGCGACATCGACCTCCTGGTGGTGCGCCGCGATGCCCGCCCCGTACTCTTCCAGAACGTGCGCGACGGATCGTTCCGAGACGCCGCCGAAGAGGCCGGCCTGCCGGGGGCCGGCGCCTACACGGCGGTCGCGGCCGGCGACATCAACAAGGATGGCTTCACCGATTTCTTCTTCGGACGCGCCGATGGCCCGGGGACGTTCGTGATGAGCGACGGACGCGGACGCTTCGTGTCGAAGCCTGCTCCTGGCGACACCGCGGGCGCCGTCGCCGCCCAGATGCTGGACTACGACAACGACGGCCTCCTCGACCTGTTCGTGCTCCGCGCCAAAGGGGCGGCTCTCCTCCGCAACCTCGGGGATCGGTGGGAAGACCTCAGCGCCGGCGCCGGGCTCGGCGGCGCGGCGTTCACCTCTCCCGGCGGGACGGCCTATCAGTCGGCGGCGGCGGGCGACGTCGATGGCGACGGCGACACCGATCTCGTCGTCCGACTCTCGGACGGCAGTCTGCGGGTGTGGCGCAACGACGGCGGCTCGCGCCATGGCTCGGTGCGCGTCCGGCTCGAGGCGCAGCAGAGCAACCGCTCGGGCGCCGGCACGAAGATCGACATGCGCGCCGGCAGCTTGCGCCAGCGATTCGAAACCTCGGCCGCGGTGCCGTCCGCGGCCCCCGCGGACATCCTCTTCGGCCTCGGCACCCGCCCCGCCGCCGACGTCGTCCGCGTCCTCTGGCCCTCGGGCACGGTGCAAGCCGAGCTCCCACCGGCCGCCGCGGCGACATCGCACACCGTCACCGTCACCGAGTTGAACCGCAAACCGTCGTCCTGTCCGTATCTCTTCACCTGGAACGGCTCGGCGTTCGAGTTCGTGACCGACTTCATGGGCGGCGGCGAGCTCGGATACTGGCTGGCGCCAGGCCAGCACGCCGCGCCGGATCCCGACGAGTACGTCCGCATCCGCCCCGGCCAGCTGCAGGCCCGCGACGGGCGCTACGAGATCCGGGTCACCAACGAGCTCGAGGAGGCGCTGTTCGTCGATCGCCTGCAACTGGTTGCGGTGGACCACCCCGCCGGGACCGAGGTGTTCCCGAACGAAGGCCTCAAGGAAGCGCCGCTGCCGCCGTTCGCGCTGTCGACGACGCGCGGGGCGCGGCCGCCGGTGGCGGCCACCGACGACCACGGCCACGACGTCCTGGCGCGCGTGGCGGCGCTCGATCGGCAGTCGCCGGACGACTTCCCGCTGATCCAGCCGCGCGGCTACGCCGGGTTCCACACCCTGACGCTCGACCTCGGCGCCGACGCCAACCGGGCGGTGCTGCTGCTGACCGGCTGGACCGATTACGCCTTCTCGAGCGACAACGTCGCCGGCTTCCAGCAGGGGCTGGCGCTCGAGCCTCCGGCGCTCGAGGTCCGTGACGACGCGGGCCGCTGGCGGCCGTTGATCGAAGACATCGGGATCCCGGTTGGACGGCCGCAGACCGTGGTCGTGGACCTCCGCGGCAAACTGCCGCGCCGGCACGAGGTGCGGATCAGGACCAACATGCGGATCTACTGGGACCAGGTCCTTGTCGATACCTCGGGCGGCGGCGAACCGGCGCGGCTGACGCGTCTCGATCCGGCGACCGCATCGCTGCGCTGGCGCGGCTTCTCGGCCGAAGTCACGCCCGACGGCCGGGAGCCGTATCTCTACGACTACAGCCGCGTCAGCCGGGAGAGCACCTGGAAAGTGATGCCCGGCCGCTACACGAAGGAAGGGGACGTCCGCGAGCTGCTCCGCAGGACCGACGATATCTACGTGGTGGCCAAACCGGGCGACGAAATCGCGCTGGCCTTCGAGGCCGCGGCGCTGCCGCCGCTGCCAGCGGGCCAGACCCGCACCTTCCTGCTCTACGCCGACGGCTACAGCAAGGAGATGGACATCAACTCGGCGAGCCCGCACCAGACCGATCCGATGCCGTTTCATCGCATGACGCAATATCCCTACGGGCCGTCCGAGCACTATCCCGACACCGCGGCCTACAAGGACTATCTGGCGCGCTACAACACGCGAATCGTGCACAGCCCGCTGCCGCCGCTGGACCGGGCCACGGACTGACACTGACGCCCAGAGGAACTGCCATGAGCCACTCTTCTCTTCTCCGCTACGCCGCGGCCGCCTGCCAGACCGATCTGCCCAATCCGCTCGACCGGCGGCAGATGACGGCCAACACCGACCGGATGCTGGCGATGATCGACGCCGCGGTCGCCGGCAGCGCCCCGTTCCTGCCGGTGCGGCTGATCGTGTTCCCGGAGTTCGCCCATGCGGCGCCGGTCTATCCGACGGTCGCTGAACTACTCGACAGGCTCGCGGTCGAGATCCCGAACGAGCACACCGCCCGGCTGCACGAGAAGGCGCGGCAGCACGAGGTTTACATCCAGAGCGGCACGATGCTGGAGTGCGATCCGGCGTGGCCGGGGGTGGTCTTCAACACCACCTGCCTGATTGGTCCCGAGGGGATTCTCTACAAGTATCGCAAGGTCAATCCCTGGATCCCCTACGAGGTCCACTCCAGCCCGCACGAGCTCGACGGCTATGTCGATCCGCTGTTCCCCGTGGCCGACACGCCGATCGGCCGCATCGGCTGCGCCATCTGCTACGACTGGCTCTTCCCCGAGGCCATCCGCCAGCTGGCCGCCAACGGCGCCGAAGTAATGATCCGGGTCTCGGCCTACATGGATCCCTGGGGCGCGACCGAGCCAATGAACTGGTGGACCACGGTCAACCGCTGCCGCGCGCTCGAGAACACCGCCTTCGTGGTCGCGGCCAATCAGGGGGCGAGCCTGCGGCACTATCCCCCGTACTCCTGGCCCGGCGGCAGCCAGATCGTGGACTTCGACGGTCGTATGCTGGCCGAGGCGTCCGCGGGCCCCGGGGAACGGATCGTGGTCGCGCCGATCGACGTCAGCGCCGTGCGCCACGAGCGGGCGACGCGGACCGGACACCACATGCTGTCCCACCTCCGCACCGAGGCCTACCCGGTGTACTCGCGCCACCGGTATCCGCCGCGGGCCGCGGCCGCGGGCGCCTCCTACGAGCGCAATCTCGATCTCATCGAGCAGGCCAAGCGGGAGACCGCCCCCGAGGGCCAGGCGTTCGTCGGCTAGCGCGACCCCTGGGCCGCTGGCCGCGGGCACACGGCCTTTTCACGGATGTGACGGATTACACAGATCGCCACGGAGGAACCCTGATGGCTGGCCAGAGGCTCATAAGCTCTCCGCGGAATCCGTGTCGATCACGGAAGCGGAAGCCTCGGCCCTTCCGATCAGCCTTTCTGAAATCAGGCCCGGTCCGTGGCCCACACTCTTGTCCGCGGGTGGGACGGATGCACACGGACCACGCGGAGGTTCCCCGTGAGGGCGGGCCGGCGGCGGCCGCGCCGCTGAG
>JAYTEJ010000144.1:0-14449 GCA_043735365.1 Acidobacteriota bacterium | reverse complement strand
CTCTTCGCGGAACCGAACCCGGTAGAACCGAACCCGGTAGAACCCCGCGGCACCCTGCGGCACCCCGTGGAACCCCTGGTTAAGCGACCGTGCTGGCGGTTCCGCCGACAGCGTCTTCGGCCAGCCGCTCGTCCTTGTCTTCCAACTGGCGCGCCCGTTCGGCGCGCCGCCGGCGGGCGAGCAGGCGCTCCGCGGGGGAGACACCCGACAGCAGCCGGATGGCAACCTGGTACGCGAGGCTGAGGCCGGCCAGGACCGGCCAGTAGGGCAGCTGCGCCGCCAGGGCGAGGAGCATTGCGAGCAGGCCGACGAGCAGGATGTCGCCGGCCGCCAGGATGACCCGGCGCAGGGCGCGCCGGCGCAGCTCCTCTGGGTCGAGATCCAGCTTCAGCCGCAGGGCAAACGGCACCGCCGCATCTTTGGGTTCTTTCGACGCCGGCGCCAGGGCCAGGGCTTCGGCCGGCACCGTGTAGTACTCGGCGAACTCGGCCGCGGTATCGTCGGGATCCAGCCCGATCGAGGCGGCATACGAGCGGATGAAGGCCCGGTTGTACATGCCGCCCGGCCACCGCCCACAGTCCCCCTTCTCGAGACCCGCGAAGAGCGAGGCGCCAACCTTGGTGGCGGCGGCGATCTGGTCGAGCGTGACCCGCTGCTTTTCGCGCTGCCGCCGCAGGCGTTCTCCGAATGCACGTCGCTCGTTGATCACCCTTCGTCCTCGTGGAATCTGGCCGCCGCCAGCCAGTCGCTGCTTACTTGATCGTGGAGCAACCGGCTGGAATGGGAGGGCCGCTTCGTCAATCGGTATGTCGCCCGCGCGGCGACGACGGCCGCGGCACTGAGGGCAAGGCTCCAGAACTTCACCGTGATGCGCACTCCGGCTGTGAAGGCGACAGTTGGCCCGACGCCGTGCAAATCCGATTCCTGCCGCCGCGCCCGTCGTGTCGCCGCGAAGCGCGGCCGCGGACCTCATCAGCCGCCCGAACGTCTGGTTCCACTGCGGTAACTATTACCAGATACACTGCGTCAGAAACCGCCCTCGCGGGTTGTCCGGCGAAAAAAGATAGGGTTACTGATCGGCGCGATGGTTTGATTATGATCCAGGACGCGTCAAACGCAGCCATCAGACGGCATCGCGATAAAAAAATTCGGGGTTCATCGAAGGTGAGAACTGCTTCGATTTTCTTTCGATCTATCAGCAGGTCGGCTGAGTCACGAACCCGCCGTTGCCCGTCGGCTGACCCGCTCGTGGAACGCTACCCCGCTTCGACCTCGTCGTCGTCCGGCACCCGCGACTCCACGGGGGCGGGGGCGTGGGCCGGGTCGGGGGCGGCGCCGGCGAGGAGGCAGTCCGCCAGATATGCATGGGCGGGGGTATCGGTCCTGGCTAGAAGGGCATCGAGCGGGGACGTCGGCACACGCGACTCGCGCACCTGCATCGAGGGGTAGCTGCCGTCGGTGCGCCGCGGCGCGTAGCGGCACCAGAACCCGAGGTGCCACAGCAGGAACTCGCGGATCCGGGTGGTGGCGTACTCGTCCTCCCCCCAATGCGCCTTCGCCAGTGCGGTGTAGCGCTGGTAGATGGCCAGCCGCTCCTCGGGGGTCATGTCGCGATCCCCCTCGACCGCTTCCCGGAAGATCCAGGGCTTGATCAGGGCGCCGCGGGCGATCATCACCCCTGCGCATCGCGAGCGCTCGAGGCCGGCGCGGATCTCGTGGGCAAACAGCAGGTCGCCGTTCCCGATCACCGGTACCGCAACGGCCGCGGCCACTTCGCCGATCGCATCCCAGTCCGCGGCGGTCGTGTAGCGTGCCTGGCGGGTCCGGCCGTGCACGAAGATCGCGTCCGCGCCGCTGTCCACCGCAGCGGCCGCCACTTCGAGATAGTTGAGCGCCTTGTCGTTCCACCCGAGCCGGATCTTCACTGTCACCGGGGTGTCGGGCACGCTCGCCTTCATCGCCGAGACGATGCGGCCGATGCGGGCGGGCTGCCGCCCGAGCGCCGCGCCCAGGCCCTTGCGGGTGAAATGATCGATCGGGCACCCGAGGTTGACGTCCACCAGCTGCGCCCCGCGCGAGGCGACCAGCGCCGCGGCCCACGCCATTTCCTCCGGATCGTTGCCCGCCAGCTGCACGCCGAAGCAGGGTTCGTCCGGCGCCCGGCGGATCAGCGCGAATTCGCCGCGGCGGCGCTGCCTGAGCTTTCGCGCCACCGTCATCTCGCTCATGGTCACGCGCGCCCCGAGCTCGACGCAGAGCTGGCGGTAGGGCAGGTTCGAGCCCTTGGTCATCGGCGCCATGACGACGGCGCCTTGCAGGAAGTTGGTGTGGCTCACAGGTCTCCGCGGCGCCAGCCGCCATGATCGCCGTTCCCGTGTTTCCTGGCGAGGAACAGCGTGTGTTTCGGTCCGCCTTTCGCCAGCCGGCCGCGCACCCGCTCCACCCTGACGGTGAACCCGGCGTAGCGGAGCCGCTGCTCGAAGCGGCGGTCTTCCCAGGCGGACCAGATCGCGAGCGCTCCACGCGGCTTCAGGGCGTCACGCGCCGCGGCCAGCCCGCGATCGTCGTAGAGCCCGGCGTTGCCGGAGGCGGTGAAGGCATCCGGCCCGTTATCGACGTCGAGCAGCACCGCGTCGAAGGCTGCCGTCGCCGAGTGCAGCAGCACGCCGACATCCCCGATCGCGACCGTCACCCGGGGATCCCGAAGCGGATATCCGGCGAGGGCGCCGAGCGGCCCCTTGTTCCAGTCCACTACGGCCGGGATGAGCTCGGCGACAACGACGGCGGAATCGGCGGGGAGGAGGTCGAGCGCGGCGCGGAGCGTGAAGCCCATGCCGAGGCCGCCGATGAGCACCGAGCCACCGCCGAGATCCGCGCCCGCCAGCCCCAGCGTCGCCAGCGCCTGCTCGGAGCCGTGCATGCGGCTCGACATCAGGCTCCTGCCGTTGGCCATGATGACGTACTCGCGGTCGTGCCGCGTCAGCGTCATCAGGGTCCCGTCGGGCGCCTGCGTTTCGCCGAGCAACTCCCACGGCTTCATGGCCCCTCGCCGCCGCGCCAGCGCTCCATGCCTGTCAGTCTAGCCCCCCCGGCACCGTGGCACCCCTGGCACCTTTGCTTTGAGTTACCATTTCGCTGATGGCAACTTCTTCCCGGCTCTGCGCCACCCTCGTGCTGATCGCGGCGGCGGCGTGCGGGTCGCGATCGGCGCCGGCTCCGCAGCAGAGCGCGGCTTCCGGCGACGCGTCGCTGACGGCTGCGGCGCACGATTATCTGGAGGACCTCTACCGGCGGCAGCCGACCCAGGCCACCTATCTCGGCATCCACAAGTACGACGACCGCCTCGAGGACTATTCCCGCGAAGCGGTGACCGATGCCGTCAAGGGGGCGCGGCAGTTCCGGGACCGGGTGGCGGCCATCGATTCCGGCTCGCTGTCGATATCGGCTCAGCTCGACCGCGAGCAGCTGCTCCATGCCATCGATTCCCGGCTGCTGACGCTGGAGGTGGTGCGCCCCTGGGCCCGTGATGCCGACACCTACAGCAGCGGCATCACCAATACCGCCTACAGCATGATCAAGCGCGAGTTCGCCCCGCCGGACGAGCGCATGCGCCAGCTGATGGCGCGCGAGGCGGCGATGCCGGCGGCGCTCGCGGAAGCGAGAAAGAACCTCGACAACCCGCCGCGCATCTACACCGAGATTGCCATCGAGCAGCTCGACGGCAACCAGGAGTTCTTCCGGACCGCGGTCCCGGGCGCCTTCTCCGCCGTGAAGGAACCGGCGCTGGTCCAGCAGTTCACGCAGGCCAACGCCGCCGTGGTCCAGGCACTCGGCGACTACAAGCGCTGGCTGCAGGACGATCTCCTCGAGCGTTCGAACGGTGATTTCGCTTTCGGCGAGGACACCTACCGCAAGAAGCTCGCGGCCGACGAGATGATCGACGTGCCGCTTGACGAGCCGCTCGCCGCCGGCGAGCGCGATCTGCGCGCCAACCAGGCGGCCTTCGCGGAGGCCGCCCGCCGCATCGATCCCAAACGCACGCCGGCGCAGGTGCTGGCGAAGGTCGAGGCGGACCATCCGCCGGCCAGCCGGCTGCTGGCCACGACCCAGGCCGACCTCGACTCGATCGCCCGGTTCATGACCGAGCACCACATCATCACGATTCCCAAGGCCGCTCCGGCGAAGGTCCAGGAGACCCCCCCATTCCTCCGCGCCACCACTACCGCGTCGATGGACATTCCCGGCCCGTTCGAGACGGTGGCGGACGAGGCCTACTACAGCATGACGCTGCCGGATCCTTCGTGGAGCGCCGCCAAAACCGACGAGTTCATGCGCCAGTGGTACTACGCGCTCATCACCAACGTCTCGGTCCACGAGGTCTGGCCGGGGCACTACCTCCAGTTCCTCTACGCGCGGCACTTTCCCTCCGACATCCGCAAGGTCTTCGGCGCGGCAACCAACTCCGAGGGCTGGGCGCATTACTGCGAGCAGATGGTCATCGACGAGGGCTTCCATGCCGACGATCCACGCTTTCGCCTCGCCCAGGTACAGGACGCGCTGCTGCGCGACGTCCGGCTGATCGTCGGGATCCGCATGCACACGCGCGGCATGACGATGGCGGAGGCGGAGGAGTATTTCGTGAAGGAGGGGTATCAGCCGCGGCCCACCGCCCGGTCGGAGACCAAGCGCGGCACCTCCGACGCCACCTACGGCTACTACACCCTGGGCAAGCTGATGATCCTCAAGCTGCGCGACGACTACAAGGCCAAGCAGGGGGGGCAGTACTCGCTGCAGCAGTTCCACGACACCTTCATCAGCCTCGGACCGCTGCCGCTGCCGCTCATCCGCAAGGCCATGCTCGGGGAGGCAGGTCAAGCCTTTTGAACGCCCTCGCCGGCCCGCTGCTGCTGACGCTGCTGCTGGCGGCGCAGCAGCCGGCCGCCCCTCCGCCCATTCAGGTTGACGCCGCGCAGGTCTTCCACGACGTCGAGACGCTGGCGGCCGACGGGATGGAGGGCCGGCAGACCGGCACCGAGGGCGGGCGCCGCGCCAGGGCCTACATCGTCGATCGCCTGAAGGCCATCGGCGTGGCCCCGGTCGAGGGGAAGTTCGAGCGGCCGTTCACCTTTACCGGTCGCGACGGCGTCGAACGCACCGGGGCGAATGTGGTCGGGGTGATTCCCGGCACGCGCGATTCGTCGCACTACACCGTCGTCACCGCCCATTACGACCACATCGGGATCCGCAACGGCGTCGTCTTCAACGGCGCCGACGACAACGCCTCCGGCGTCGCGGCGCTGCTGGCGGTGGCCACGGCATTCACCCGGCATCGCCCGGCGCATTCGCTGCTGCTCGCCGCCGTTGACGGCGAGGAGGCCGGGCTCAAGGGGGCGGCGGCGCTGCTGCAGGCGCCCCCGGTGCCGGTGGCGGCCATGGTGGTGAACGTCAACATCGACATGGTCGGTCGCGATGCCGGCAACCGGCTGTTTGCCGCCGGGGTGCGCTATTCCCCCTTCCTGAGGCCCTACCTCGAGACCGTGGCGCAGCCGCCGGTCCGTCTGCTCTTCGGGCACGACGGCGGCTCGGTCCTGGACGCCGTCACCGGCGACGACTGGACCAGGGACTCGGATCACTACCTGTTCCATCAGGCCGGCATTCCCTTCGTCTACTTCGGCGTCGAAGATGCCGAGCAGCATCACCACGCCACCGACGACAGCGCCACGATCGGCCGGGAGTTCCTCGCCGGCGCCGCGGCCACCGTGATTGCGGCGGTGCGGGCGTTCGATGCCCACCTCGAAGAAATCGCCGCGGCTCGTGTCCGGCACTGACCCCGGCGGTGGACCCGGGGCGTCGCGCGCCGGCGGCCAGGTGTCCCCGGGCGATATACTCATGGTTTCCGGCGAACGAGGAACAAGGATGCACAGACCCTGGAAGGCGGTGGCCCTGGCGGCCGCACTGAACCTGAGCGCGGCCGGCATCGCGGCCGCCCAGACCGTACTGGTGCGGAACGTCCCCGCCGGTTCATCTGTCGATGCCGTGCTCAACGCCACGACCACTGGCAGCGGCGCCGCCGATGCCGATGGCGTCGCGACACTGCCGCTGAAGATGAAGGAGACGATTGGCAAAGCCGAGATCGACGCCAACGTCTTCGTGGACAGCTGCGACACCCGGCATCGCATCATCGTCGTCGAACTCGGCGGCGCGCTGGCGGCGCCCGAGCCGAACTGCCGGCGGCAGCAGATCAGCGGCCTTTACTGGGTCCGCCCGGTGAACACCATCGTCGTCAATCTCGCCGGCGCTGCCCCCAGTCTGTTGCTGATCAAGGGCAGCTACGGCATTCCGCCGCCCGGCACCGAGGGGGAGAACGCCGCCAGCGGTCCGCGGACGTGGCGCCAGGCGCCGAACGGGCTGGTCATCGGCGGCGGTGCGGGCCTGTCCAGTTTCCGCGACGCGAAAACAATCGCCTGCGGCACGGTCAGCCCCTGCGGCGGACACGATTCGGGCGTTGGCTACACCGCCGCCGCAACCTTCTGGATCAAGCGCTTCCTGGGAGTGGAAGGGGCCTATCTCAAGCCCAGGAACATGACCGCTTCGGGGGGGGATTCCTTCAAGTTCAACACCGAGATCGACGCAGACATCTGGACCGTGGCAGGCATCGCCGCGGCGCCGATCGGGCCGGTGCGGCTCTACGGCAAGGGCGGCATGACCTATCACCAGGCGACGGCGACCACCAAGGAGACGATCGGCATTGCCAGCCAGACCTTCGATTATCGGACCAAGGGCTATGGCTGGATGTTCGGCGCCGGGCTGGAAGCCTGGGTCACGTCGCGCGTGGCGCTCTTCACGGAAGCGGGGGTCGATCGGTTGAAGGGGAAGTCGGACGGCGGCGGCGACCCGGCGATTGACGATCGCATGCGCACGGTGATCGCGGGGCTCCGCATCCACATCGGGCGGTAATCGCCGCTACTGCACGTCGAGCAGATCGACCTCGAAAATCAAAGGGCTGAACGGCGGAATCGGACCGTTCCGGGTGATGCCGTAGCCGAGCGACGAGGGGATGACGATGCGGCGGGCGCCGCCAGCCTTCATCCCATTGACGCCCTGCTCGAGGCCGATGATCACCTGCCCGGCCCCCAGCGTGAAGCTCAGCGGCGTACCGCCGACCGACGTCTCGAACTTGAGACCCTTGTTATCCGCGGTGGAGGGGTCGTAGAGCCAGCCGGTGTAATTGGCGGTGAGGATCTTGCCCGGCACCGCATCCGCGCCGGTGCCGAGGCGCAGGTCGGTCTGGCTGAAGGCCACCGGTTTCGACGGCGTCGTCGGCGTCGGCCCGCAGCCGGACGCCGACGACGCAGCCAGCAGTGCCATCAGGAGAGCGTTGCGACCGTAACGGGAGAGCATCACTCCCGCATTCTACAGGACGCCGCCGTTACCTGCCCAGCGCATCCGCCTTCATTTTCGCCATCACCCCGGCCAGCTGGCGCAGCTCCTCCTGGCTGAAGATGCCGCGCGCGGTCCGGAACATCTCCCCCTCCTCTTCCTCGATGTGATGGTCGATGTTCTCCTTGAGGACCTTGAACTTCGCCCCCCACTGCTCGTCGTCGCGGGCCAGCCCCTTCAACTCCTCCATGAGCAGATCGGCGACGTGGTGCTCCTGGTAGCCTTCGAGGACCTTGTCTTTGGCCTGGGGATGCGACTGCAGCGCCGGGTAGAGGACCTTTTCCTCGATCAGCTCGTGGGCGTTGAGCTCGCGCGCCAGCCGCGCCAGGAGCTCGGTGCGCGTCCGAACGCCGCGGTCCGTGGTTTGTTCACCCTCGGCGAGCAGGCGCTGCATCAGCCGGTGATCCGCCTCGAGCAGCTCGATGGCGTCCTTGTCGTCCGACGACCATGGCAGGCTGCCGGTGACGGCGGCGACCGCCCCGGCGACGGCGCCCTTGACGGTGGTGAGGGCGGACGAACGGCTGCTGGTGCCCTTCGGCAGCCGCCGCGCCACCGGCCGGCTGCTGCGGGCCCGGGCCGCCTTGGCGCGTGCCGGCCGTTTGCTGGCAGCCGCGGACTTCCTGGCAGGCTTCGCGGCCGGCCGCCTGGCCGCTGAGCGCTTGGCCCCCGCCCGCTTCAAGGCAGTCCGCTTCGGGGCGGTCCGCTTTGGGGTGCTGCGCTTCGCAACGTTCCGCTTGGCCGTCGTCCGCTTGGCCGATGTCCGCTTCGCTGCCCCGGCCGCTGCCTTCTTCCGCGCTGCTCGCTTCGCCACGTAACCTCCTCTTGCTGTCCACGCGCCCCGCACCGGGGCGCACCCCCTCGCCTATGCAAGAGCGCCACCAGCCGTTGGCCGGCCTTTGCGCAGGTTCGCGTGCGCGAACGCTGCGGTCACGCGGCGTGGAATGTATAATCCGGCCTCACCCCGTCATCCTCCGAGGGAAGGTGCGCGCCGCATGATCCGATTGACGCTGGGAGTCAGGCTTGCCCCGGCACTGCTGCTGGCCTTCGCCTGGCCGGCCCCGCCGGCGGCGGCGCAGGCCCCGCCAGCTCCGCCGGCCGGCCGCGCTATCTTCGAGACCCGCTGCGCCCGCTGCCACGGCGGCGATGGCAACGGCGGCGAGATGGGCCCGGCCATCCGCGAGCGGCTCACCACCCGCGATAACACGCAGCTGGCCACGCTGGTGCACGAAGGCCTCCCGATGAAAGGGATGCCGCCGAGCGATCTCTCCGCCGCGGAGACAGCGGATCTCGTGACGTTCCTGCGAACCATCGAGCGCCGCGCCGAGGAGGAGCCGGTCGTCCGCCAGCAGCTCCGGACCACCACCGGCGCCGCCCTCGAGGGCCGGGTCATGGCGGAGGGCTTCAACGACCTCCAGCTCCTCACCGACGACCAGCGCGTCCACCTGCTGCGGCGGGAGGGAGACCTCGTCCGCGAGGTAACCTCCGATTCCGACTGGCCGACCTACAACGGCGTCCCCGGCGGTAATCGCTACACCCGTCTGACCCAGATCGACAAGGCCAGCATCGCCCGGCTGGCGCCGCGCTGGATCTTCACCATCCCCGGGGCCGGGCAGTCCCAGACCACGCCCGAGGTGGTCGGCGGCATCATGTACGTTTCCAATCCCAACGAGTGCTACGCGCTCGACGCCGGCAGCGGCCGCCGCATCTGGCAGTACCGCCGGCCGCGCACCGCCGGCGCGACCAGCGGCCACGCCAACCGCGGCGTCGCCGTCGCCGGCGACCGGCTCTTCATGGAAACCGACAACGCCCACCTGATCGCCCTCAACCGCTTCACCGGCGAACTGCTCTGGGATACCGAGCTGGCCGACTGGAAGAAGAACTACGCGGCGTCGTCGGCGCCGCTGACCGCGGGCAGCCTGGTAATCGGCGGGGTCACGGGCGGCGAACACGGCGCGAACGGCTTCGTGGCGGCGCTCGAACAGGACACCGGCAAGGAGGTCTGGCGCTTCTCGACCGTGCCGCAGCCCGGCCAGCCCGGCTCCGAGACCTGGAAAGGCAAGGACATCGAGCACGGCGGCGCGCCAACGTGGTTCACCGGCAGCTACGATCCGGAGCTCGATCTGGTTTACTGGCCGGTCGGGAACCCGAGCAAGGAATACAACGGCGACGATCGCCAGGGGGACAATCTCTACTCCGCCAGCCTGCTGGCGCTGGAGCGTGGCACCGGCAGGCTGCGCTGGCACTATCAGTTCACGCCGCACGACCTCTGGGACTGGGACGCGACCCAGACCTCGGTGCTGATCGACGCCGACTGGCAGGGCCGGCCCCGGCGCCTGCTGCTCCACGCCAGCCGCAACGGTTTCTTCTACGTTTTCGATCGCGCCGACGGCACGCTGCTGCTGGCCAAGCCGTTCGTCCGCAACCTCACCTGGGCGAGCGGGATCGGCGCCGACGGCCGGCCGATGCGGCTGCCCAACCAGGATCCCAGCGTTGACGGCACCAAGGTGTGTCCATCGCAGGACGGCGCCACCAACTGGTTTTCCCCGTCCTACAACCCCGCCACCGGGCTTTATTACGTCCAGACGTTCGAGAAGTGCAGCATCTACACCAAGCGCAGCGACTCGGTCTGGGAGAGCGGCAAGTCCTATCTCGGGGGATCGCAGCGCACGGCGCCCGACCCGAAGCCGGCCCGGGTGTTGAAGGCCATCGACATTCGGACCGGGTCGATCCGCTGGGAGTTGCCGCAGCCGGGGCCGGGCAACTCCTGGGGCGGGACGCTCAGCACGGCGACCGGGCTGGTGATCTTCGGAGAAGAGGGGGGCGCCCTGATGGCGGCCGACGCCGCCACCGGCGCGCCGCTGTGGAGCTTTCCCACCAACCAGTCGTGGAAGGCCTCGCCGATGACCTACTCTTTCGACGGACGCCAGTACCTGGCGGTGGCGAGCGGACCGAACATCATCGCGTTCGCGTTGCAGGACTGACAGGGGGACGCGGTGCATGTGAACGACACCACGATGGCGGCGGACACGCCCGGGCAGTTCCTGCCGGTCTTCGCCCGCCGCTCGCTGATCATCCTGGTCGGGCTGCTGCTGGCCGAGACGACGATCAACTTCATCGATCGCCAGGTCGTGTCCGTACTGGCGCCGACGCTGCGAGCCGAGTTCCACCTGAGCAACGGCCAGTACGCGATGATCCTCAACGCCTTCATGGCGATGTATGCGGTCAGCTACGCCTTTGCCGGCTGGGTGCTCGACCGCCTCGGGGTCGGCCGCGGCCTGACGCTGGCGGTCAGCTGGTGGTCGTTTGCCGGCATGTCAACGGCGCTGGCCTCGGGGCCGCTCAGCCTCGGCTTCCTCCGCGGCGCGCTGGCGATCGGCGAAGGCGGCGGCTGGCCGGCGTTCGCCAAGGCCATCGCCACCTGGGTGCCGCCCCATGCCCGGACGCTGGCGATCGGCATCTGCAACAGCGGCTCGAGCATGGGCGCCATGATCGCGCCGCCGCTCGTGGCCTTCGTCACCATCCGCTGGGGCTGGCGCGCCGCCTTCATCGTCACCGGTTCCCTCGGCTTCATCTGGGTCGCGGCGTTCCAGCTGTTCCGCTACCTCCATCCCGAGATGGAAGTGGCGGAGCGCGCCGCCAAGGTCGCCGGGGACCAGTTGCGCTGGGTGGACCTGATGAAGTACCGGCAGACGTGGGCGCCGTTCGTGTGCCGCTTCCTTGCCGATCCGCTCTGGTACTTCTATGTGTTCTGGATTCCGGAGTTCCTGACCCGCGAGCGCGGCCTCAACCTGGCGGCGATCGGCGCCGTGGCCTGGATTCCGTTTCTCGTCGCCGACCTCTCCAACTTCGCGGGCGGCTACCTGTCGCTGCGGCTGCAGCGCGCCGGCTGGAGCGTCAACCGCACCCGCAAGACGATGATGGTGGTTGCCACCGTGATGTCGCCGGTCGGCATCCTGGCGGTGTTCGCGCACTCGCTGTTCTGGACGATCGGGTTGATCTGCATCGCCATCTTCTTCTGGATGTGGTGGTCGATTGCCGTCCACAGCCTGCCCGGCGACTACTTCCCGCCGCGCGCCGTCGGTTCGGTCTACGGCATGGCCGGCACCGGCTCCACGGTGGGGTCGGTCATCAGCACCTGGGCGGTCGGCCGGACGCTCGACGTCACCCACAGCTACGCGCCGGTGTTCATCGGCATTGGCCTGCTGATGCCGATTGCGCTCGTCGCCGGCTTTGCGCTGATGAAACGGGTCGAGCCGGTGCAGGGGCTGGCATGAGGGCGACCCGTACCGGGAACTATGCGGGTTGAGCTCAAGGCCCCTTCGACGGTGCGGTACCCTCGGACTGGGGATGACTCGCAATAGCAGGGTGCGACATGCGCAAGATTGGCCTCGGTTTGGTCGCGGCAGGTCTGGCTCTCATCGCTACTGGTATGGTGGTGCCTTGGCCGATCGACTTGGCGTTGGGAAGGGGATGGCATGCCACCCTCTTCCTTGGCGGCATCGGGGTGGTGCCACTGGCGCTCGGGTTTGGGATCCTCACATTCGCCGCGGTGGGCGCAAATGGTCGAGGCCGCACCCGCGGACCTGGACGTGGCTGACACGACGGAAATCACAAAACGAGGGCGGCCTGAATAAGAATCCAGCGGTTGCAGCCGCCGGCGGCCGCTGCCATGGGCAGCCGCGGCTGAACCGCGGTCGTTGATAAGGCTTGAGCCCGGCGGGCTCGGCCGAGTTCGCCGTATACTGGTGCTGCCGAACCCACGGCAAACATGACCACCAAGGAAACCGTTCGCGCGCTTCTCGATCGATTGCCTGACGATTGCAGCATCGACGACGTCTTATACCATCTCTACGTGGTGCAGGCCGTCGGCGAGGGACTTGCCGATGCGGACGCCGGCCACGTGATTCCACATGACCAAGTCGCCGCAGATTTGCGCCGCAAATGGCTGCTCGGGTCCGCGAAGTAATCTGGGCTGAATCCGCACGGAACGCGCTCGACGAAATCATCACCTACGTCGCGCAAGACTCCCATCCGGCGGCCATTCGTGTTCTGGACGCGGCCCTGGGGTCTGCGGCCAGTTTGGCGACGCTGTCGGAACGGGGTCGAATGGTGCCGGAGTTGAACGACCCGGCCATCCGCGAGATATTTGTGTATCGGTATCGGCTCATGTATCGGATCGATGACGAACGCGTCGTCGTCCTCGCATTCGTGCACGGCGCGCGCGACTTTGCCAACTGGCGGCAGGGACAGGACCTGCTGTGAGTGGCGTCGCAGGCTGACAACGCTGCAGCCGACGAGCGGCGCGGACCCGGCGAGCTGAATCGAGACATTGTGAGCGCCGTTCGCGGCTGAATGCGAAAACGTCCAGCGGCCTGTCCTGGCTGGTCAAGTGCTGCCCCAGCGCGGGGGTCCCGGCGGGCCAGGTTGCTCCTTCCTCAGATACTCTCCGAATCCTCGGCTTGCCATCCGGGCGCCACGCTCCGGAATCCAGCACTCGTTCAGCGTGGACGGACTCCTAGCGCAGGAAGCGTCCCATCGGCGCGCCGGCGTATCCAGTCATCTCCAGATAGCCGCGGCCCTTGACGCCGCGGCCGCGGACGTCGATGACGCCCTCCCAGTAGGTGACGCCCGAGCCCTGCGCGGCGCGCAGTTCCTGATCGTCGACGGCGGCCGTCACCAGGAACTCCAGTCCGGCGCTCGGAAGCCTGACCGTCCAGGCCAGCGGATAGTGTGCGCCGCTGGCCGGCGAGGTCCAGGTTCGCCCCGGGTCCAGCCGGAAGCCGTTCGCCAGCGTGATCGGCACGGCGGTGCCGTCCCGTTCGACGAGGGTCCCGCTCGAGCGCGGATCGATCGAGCCGTCCTTGCGGCGCAGCTGAAAGAGCATCAGATCGCGGCCGTCCTCGAGCTGAATCGAAAACCAGTCCCAGCCGACCTGGTCCGGCTCGAGAAAGCTGGTCCCGAACTCATGATCCATCCAGCTCTGCCCGGTCACGGCAAAGGGGCGGCCGGCCACGGTGATCGTTCCGGTGGTCGGCATCCGCGTCAGCGAGTAGTAGTGCGAGGCGTTGGCGGGGGCGGCCCCCTTGCGGCTGTAGCCGTGGTCGCCGTGCAGCACCGCCGGGCGGTTCTCGTCGAGCGAGAGGTCGAGCCCGAAGGCATCGCTCCGCGCGGCGAGGTGATGGACGCCGCGGGTGTTCCGCGACGCGGACCAGTCCTCGTTCCAGACGCGGTATTTGGTGGGGGAGGCCCCCGCCCAGCCCGGCCCTGCCCGGTTCATCCGTTCGGTGAACCGGTAGGTGCGGCCGCTGACGTCGGTCAGCGCCAGGTGGGTCATGTAGAGGTCGCGCACCGCCCATCGCGACGGGTTCACCGGCGCGGGGTCGACGCCAATCCGGAAGAAGGTCAGCTGATATCCGAATCGCTGGCCGCCGGCGGCGTCGAGGTTGCCGGTGTAGTACCACCATTCGAGCTTGTAGTCGGGATGGCTGGCATGGTCGGCCGGCAGCACCACGGGGCGGTCCGGCGACGCTTCCTTCCACGGCCCCCGCGCTTCGGCCGCGACCACCATGCCCGCCACCAGCGCCAGCAGCCCGCCGACGCGAACGCTCGGGGTCCAGGGCAGGGGCATCCGCATATTGTACCGGCAGGCCGCCTCCGGCTGCGGTAAACTCCGGCGTTGCCGCGGCCATCACGCGGCCCGGAGGCATCATGAAGCAGCGCACTCGCCGTTCATTCCTGCAGCAGGCGGCCGCCGGCGTCGCCGGCGCCGCGATCGTCCCGACGGCAGCGTCACGCGCGGTCGCCGCGGCGTCGCAGGACCGCGTCGCCGGCGCCAACCGCCGGGTCCGCGTCGGACTGATTGGCTGCGGCGGCCAGGGGACGGGGGATCTCCGTGCCATGCTGCGGCTCGGCGCGCAGTGCGTCGCGCTCTGCGACGTCGACGACGACCAGGCGGCGAAGGCCAAGGATCGCATCTCGAAGGAATTCAACCAGTCCCCCGATTTCTCGA
>JAYTEJ010000143.1:0-6866 GCA_043735365.1 Acidobacteriota bacterium | reverse complement strand
CATCGGCTTCAACATCGCGCGCAAGTTCTTCTGAGGCGCGCTGACTTTCCCCGGGAGGGACTCGTGACTAGAAACAGGACGTGGGTTGGTGCGGTGGCTCTGGGCTTGTGGGCCATGGCGGCAGTCTCGGGATGCGGCAGCAGCTCCCCGACGTCACCCTCGGGGGCATCCGGCGGCGGCACCGTCACCAGCGGCGCGACCATCACCATCGGCGCCGACGGTGCGGTCAGCCCCGCGCAGGTGACCATCAGCGTCGGACAGGGCGTGACCTTCGTGAACAACGACAGCCGCGCCCACGAGATGGACTCCGACCCGCATCCGGTCCACACCGACTGCCCGGCGATGAACGTCGGCCCGCTGCCCGCCGGGCAGACCAAAGCGACCGGCGCCCTGACCACCGCCAGGACCTGCGGCTACCACGACCATTCCAGCCCCCAGAACGCCAGCCTGAAAGGGACCGTGGTCATCCGCTGAGCGGCAGGGGTGACGTCGCGCGGCAGCGCAGGATCACCGCCCGCGGGCGCGGCCGTTGTTAGTACTCGTCTTCGTTGCTCCACAGGCTCTCGGCGGCGGCCCCGTCGGGGTTGGAGCGCGAGGACCACGGAGTCGACGAGTCGGAGAGGCGGTTCTGGATCTGGGCCCGCAGCCAGCCGAGGGCGTCCGGCTCCGCGGCACGGAGCGCCTTCCAGTCGGACTCGGGCAGGACCAGCGTCAGGGTTCGGGTGGAGATGGCATCGGCGTCGATCATGTTCCGATGATAAAAGACCGGGCGGCGGCCGATCCGCAGAAGTTTCAGATGCGTTGGATGATCCACCGAGATGGCGGGGGCATGAGGCGCGCACATACCATCCATGCGCCGTTCAGATTACACCGTCTCACGACGCGGTCTGTCCCGGTTTCAGCGCCAGCAGTCGATCCGCGGTGCTAAGTCGTTGATACACCTCAGCCTTTTGCGGTCAGCCGCTTGATCGACGGCGGCGGTGCGCCGCGGCGCGCACCGCGAGCCGCAATCGAGCGGCTATAATCGAAGCATCGATGCAGACCGTTCCCCTGAATTTCATCCGCGGCCGGAAGAAACGCGCCGAGGAGCTCCCGCGCCAGCCGAAGCCCGAGTGGCTGAAGGTGCGCGCCCCGGGCTCCGAGAATTACCTTCGACTCAAGGGGCTGATGCGCACGCTCGGGCTGCACACCGTCTGCGAAGAAGCCAACTGCCCGAACATCGGGGAGTGCTGGAGCCACGGTACCGCAACCTTCATGATCCTCGGGGACACCTGTACGCGTTCCTGCGGCTACTGCAATGTCACCCACGGCACCCCGCGCCCGGCCGACGCCGGCGAGCCGATCAAGGTCGCCAGCGCCATCCACGCCATGGCGCTCGACTACGTGGTCATCACCTCGGTCGATCGTGACGACCTGGCGGATTGCGGCGCCGGGCACTTCGCCCGCACCATTGCCGAAACCCGCCAGCGGATTCCGCGCTGCCGGATCGAGGTCCTGGTTCCCGACTTCAAGGGATCGGAAGCGTCGCTGCGAGTCGTGCTCGCGGCCGGGCCCGACGTCCTCAATCACAACATCGAGACCGTGCCGCGGCTCTACCGCACCGCGCGGCCCGGCGGACGCTACGATCGCGCGCTCGAGCTGCTCGACCGCTCGCGCACGATCGCACCGTCGATTCCTACCAAGTCGGGGCTGATGGTGGGGTTGGGCGAGGAATGGGACGAGGTGGTCGCGACCCTTGGCGACCTGCGCGCCGCCGGCTGCCAGATCGTGACCATCGGGCAGTACCTGCGGCCGTCGCTCGCGAACCTGCCGATGGTCCGTTACTACACGCCCGAGGAGTTTGCCGGGCTCAAGCGCATCGCGCTCGATCTCGGCTTCGGCCACGCCGAGTCCGGTCCGCTGGTGCGCAGCTCCTATCACGCCCACGAGCAGGTGGAGGCGCTGGAGCGGCGCTGACCGCGATCAGGCCTTCTTCTTCGGTCGGTAGACGTGGGTGGCCTGGCCGAAGAACACTTCGGCCGACTCCATGATGGTCTCGGACAGGGTCGGGTGCGGGTGGATGGTCATGCGGACGTCGGTCGCATTGGCCCCCATCTCGATCGCGAGCACCCCTTCCGCAATCAACTCCCCGGCCCCCGGCCCGACGATCCCCACCCCGAGCACGCGCTCGGTTTTCGGCTCCAGGATCAGCTTGGTCATGCCGTCGGCACGATCGAGCGTCTGCGCCCGTCCGGAGGCGCCCCACGGGAAGCGCGCCACCACGACGTCGCGCTTCTGCTGCTGGGCGTCGTTCTCGGTCAGGCCGCACCAGGCGAGCTCTGGGTCGGTGAACACGACGGCTGGAATCGCCAGCGGCTCGAACGCCACCCGCTCTCCGGCAATCGCCTCGACCGCGACCCGCCCCTCGTGCGAGGCCTTGTGCGCAAGCATCGGCTCCCCCACCACGTCGCCGATCGCATAGATCGTCGGCTCGGCGGTGCGGCGCGCCGGATCGACCTCGATGAAGCCGCGCGCATTGACCTTGACGCCGGTCTTGTCGAGCCCAGGGACCGCCGAGTTCGGCCGCCGCCCGATCGAGATCAACACCCGATCGAAGGTCCGCTCCTTCGCCCCGGCGGCGAGGCCTTCCCCCTCGAAGGTGACGGCGACGGCGTTCTTGCCGTCCTTCATGCCGACCACTTTCGTGTTCAGCAACACCTGCTCGCAGATCGACTCGATCCGCTTGGCGAGAATGTTGACGAGATCCCGATCCGCACCCGGCAGCAGGCCGCCGGTCATCTCGACGACGGTGACTTTGGTGCCGAGCGCGGCGTAGACGCTGCCCAGCTCGAGGCCGATGTAGCCGCCGCCGACGACGAGGAGCGACTTGGGGATGTCGGGGAGCTCGAGCGCCGCGGTCGAGTCCATCACCCGCGGGCTGTCGATGCTCAGCCCCGGCACCGTCGACGGCCGGGATCCGGTGGCGATGATCGCGTGTTCGAAGGTCAGCGTCTCGGCCGCCTCATCGCTGCCGGCGCCGCTGCGGGTGATCTCGAGCGTCCGCGCGTCACGGAAGGCCGCCGTCCCCTGGATGTAGGTGACCTTGCGCTGTTTGGACAGCTGCCCGAGCCCGCCGGTCAGCTGCGTGACCACCCTGGTCTTGAAGGCACGCAACCGATCGAGGTCGATCTTCGGGGCGCCGAAGGTGATCCCCCAGGCCTCGGCATGGCGTGCCTCGTTGAGCACGTCGGCGACGTGCAGCAGCGCCTTCGAGGGGATGCAGCCGCGGTAGAGGCAGACGCCGCCGGGGTTGACCGACGGATCCACCAGGGTGACATCGATCCCGAGGTCCGCCGCATAGAACGCCGCCGCGTAGCCACCCGGCCCGGCGCCAATCACGACCAGTTTGGTTGAAGACATCGTCTCCGGGTCCCTCTAGAGCAGCACCACGAACGGCTGTTCGAACGCCTCGACGACCCAGCGCAGGAAGCGCGCGCCGTCGGCGCCATCGATGACGCGGTGGTCGTAGGACAGCGACAGCGGCAGCATCTGACGCGGCTGGAACGCGGCGCCGTCGTAGACCGCCTCGTGCACCCCGCGGGAAATCCCGAGAATGGCGACCTCGGGCCAGTTGACAATCGGCGTGAAGGAGCTCCCGCCGATGCCGCCGAGATTGGTGATGGTGAAGCCCGCGCCCTGCATGTCGTCGAGCGACAGCTTGCCGGTGCGCGCCTTTTCGGACAGCGTGCCGAGCTCGGCCGCGAGCGCGATCACCCCTTTGCGATCGACGTCGCGGATTACCGGCACCAGCAGCCCGCGTGGAGTGTCGACCGCGACGCCGATGTGGACGGCGTGCTTGTAGACGATCTCCTGGCGCGCCATGTCGACCGAGGAGTTGAACTGCGGGAACTTGCGCAGCGCGGCGGCGGCAATCTTCAGCGCCACCACCGTCATCGTCAGCTTGCCGCCGGCCTTCTCAGCCTGCGCGCCGTACTGCTTGCGCAGCGGCTCGAGCGCGGTGATGTCGGCCTTGTCCTGCTGGGTGACGTGGGGAATGGCGTTCCACGCGTGCGAGAGGTGCTCCGCCGTCTTGCGGCGGATGTTGCTCATCGGCTTGCGCTCGACCTCCCCCCACTTGCTGAAGTCGGGAAGCGGCACGGCCGGCGCCCCGCCGCCCGATCCGCTGAGGGCGGCGCGCACGAACGCCTGGACGTCTTCGACGCTGATGCGGCCGTCGGGTCCGGTCCCGGCCACCTGCCGGATCTCCACGCCAAGCTCGCGCGCCAGGCGGCGGACCGACGGCGCCGCCGGCGGCAGCGCCCCCTCGATGGCGTCTCCGGCGGGCGCCGCGGGTGCGGCCGGCGCCGGGCGCGCGCCGCGATCGATATTCACCACTTCGCCGCGCGGCTTGCCGCGTCCGGCGTCGTCGGCCCGGCCACCGGCGCGGGAATGGTCGCCGAAGCGCTCATCGGCGGGCGCGTCGGTCGTCCCCCGGTCCCGCTCCGACGCGCCCTTCTGCGCGGCGTCTCCATCGCCGGCGGCCGCCGCGCCGGCGTTCGCGTCCGGCTGCGACTTCGTCTTCGCGCCCGGCTTCGCCTTGGTGTCCGCCGCCGGCTTCGCGTCCGCTTCGGGCTTCGACGCTTCCTTCGGCGCGGCTCCCCCGCCGTCCGCGGCGGCCGCCGCGGCGTCCACCGTCAGCACGACCTGGCCGACCGTGATCCGTTCCCCCTGCTTGACGCGCACTTCCTTGACGACGCCGGCGACACTGGAGGGCACTTCGATGGTCGCCTTGTCGGTTTCGAGCTCGAGGACGGCCTGGTCCTTGGCGATGCTGTCGCCGACGGCGACCAGCACGCGGGCGACGTCGCCCGCGGTGACGTTTTCACCGAGCTCGGGGAGCGTGAAGTCTGTTGGCATGTGTCGATGGTCTCTGGGGCGTTCAGCTGTTGGCGGGATTGAGCTTTTCGGGATCGATCTTCAGTTCTTTGATGGCCTGGGCCACGACCTTGCGATCGAGCGTGCCGTCCTGGGCGAGCTCGGCGAGGGTGGCGAGCGCCACGAAGCGGGCGTCGACCTCGAAGAACTCGCGCAGCCGGGCGCGATCCTCGCTGCGGCCGAAGCCGTCGGTGCCGAGCGAGCGCATCCGCCGCGGCATCCACTGGTCGATCGCGTCAGGCAGCACCTTGAGGTAGTCGGAGGCCGCGACCAGGACGCCCGGGGCGTCCTTGAGGCACTGCGCCACGTAGGGCACGCGCGGCGTCTCCGCCGGATGGAGCATGTTCCAGCGATCGCAGGCGTGGCCGTCGCGATAGAGCTCCTGGTAGCTGGTGACGCTCCAGACGTCCGCGGCAACGTCGTATTTCTCGAGCAGCTGCTGCGCCGCGACCACCTCGTTGAGGATCGCGCCGCTGCCGAACAGCTGGGCCTTGTGCTTGGCCTTGGGATTCGCGGCCTTCTTCAGCCGGTACATCCCCTTGAGGATGCCGTCGCGCGCCCCCTCGGGCATCGCCGGCATCGTGTAGGGCTCGTTCATCACCGTCAGGTAGTAGAAGACGCTCTCCTGCTCCTGATACATCCGGCGGATGCCATCCTGGATGATGACCGCCAGCTCGTAGGCGTAGGCCGGGTCGTAGGAGATGCAGTTCGGCGTCGCCAGCGAGTAGACGTGGCTCTGGCCGTCCTGGTGCTGCAGGCCCTCCCCGGCCAGCGTCGTCCGGCCGGCGGTGGCGCCGAGCAGGAAGCCGCGCACCCGCGAGTCGGCGCCCGCCCAGATCAGGTCGGCGACGCGCTGGAAGCCGAACATCGAGTAGTAGATGAAGAACGGGATGGTGTTGACGCCGTGGGTCGCGTAGGCGGTGCCGGCGGCGATGAACGACGACATCGAGCCGGCCTCGGTGATCCCCTCCTCGAGGATCTGCCCGTCCTGGGCTTCCTTGTAGTAGAGCAGCGTGTCCATGTCGACCGGCTCGTACTTCTGCCCGACGTGCGAATAGATCCCGATCGCCCGGAACAGCGACTCCATCCCGAAGGTGCGCGCCTCGTCCGGGATGATCGGCACGATCAGCTTGCCGATGTCCTTGTCGCGGAGCAGCTTTGCCAGGATGCGCACGAACACCATCGTCGTCGACGCCTTGCGATCCTCGGTGCCCTTGTAGAATTCCTCGAAGACGGCCTCGGCCGGCGCCGCCAGCGACTCAACGCGCACCGAACGGCTGGGCACGAAGCCGCCGAGCGAGGTGCGGCGATCGCGCAGGTACTGCAGCTCGGCGCTGTCTTCGGCGGGCCGGTAGAAGGGGGCGTCGGCGATTTCCTCGTCCGAGATCGGGATGCCGAAGCGGGTCCTGAAAATCTTCAGGTCCGAGTCGTTCATCTTCTTCTGCTGGTGGGTAATGTTCTTGCCCTCACCCGCTTCGCCGAGGCCGTAGCCCTTGATGGTCCGCGCCAGCACCACCGTCGGCTGCCCCTTGGTGTCCACCGCCGCCTTGAAGGCGTTGTAGACCTTGACCGGGTCGTGGCCGCCGAGGCGCAACTTCTTCAACTGATCGTCGGAAAGGTGCTTGACCATGTCGAGCAGCCGCGGATCGGTGCCGAACAGGTGCTCGCGCATGTAGGCGCCGTCCTCGACCGCGTACTTCTGGTACTGACCGTCGACGATCTCGCCGAGCCGCTGGGCGAGCAGGCCGTCGCGATCGGCGGCGAGCAGCGGATCCCAGTCGCTGCCCCAGAGCGCCTTGACCACGTTCCAGCCGGCGCCGCGGAAGGTGCCCTCGAGCTCCTGGATGATCTGACCGTTGCCGCGCACCGGGCCGTCGAGCCGCTGCAGGTTGCAGTTGATCACGAAGATCAGGTTGTCGAGCTTCTCGCGCGCCGCCAGGCCGATCGCCCCG
>JAYTEJ010000142.1:0-3706 GCA_043735365.1 Acidobacteriota bacterium | reverse complement strand
CAGACGCCCCGCCGCCGGACACCTTGATCTCGGCCACGACCTCGTCCTTCCACTCCGGGATCGTCTTGATAGCGTTCCAGATCGCGTTCTTGTCCTCCTCACTCTTCACACTGCCCGCGAAGTGCAGCTTGCCCCCTTCTTCCTGGGCACTGCCGTCAAACTTCCCCTTCGCGGTCTGAATGGCGTAGGCATACTTGTCGCGTAATCCCATCAGGTCACCTCCGCAAGCCAACGAGTGCAATCGACGTTCCCGCGACCGCCGACTCGACTGTGCGGTCAGCGAGCCCGCGGCGCCGTCCACGCTATACTCCCCGAGAGACGCCCTGTGACGGGCGCGGAGGACGACCATGACGGATGTTCCCAAGAGCGCGCTCGACATCGTGATGGAGCGTCTGCGCCGGAAGGATGCCGAGGACGGCACCGAGCAGAAGCCGCTGACCGATCGCCAGCGCGCCGCGATCGCCGAGGTCCGCAGCATCCACGAGGCCCAGGCCGCGGAGCGGCGCATCATGCACCAGTCCACCGTGGCCGGTATCTTCGATCCCGAGCAACTCGCCGAGCGCGAGGGGGAATTGCGGCGCGACCTCGAACGCTTCGAGCGCGAGCGGGACGAAAAGATCAAGCGGATCCGCGAATCGGAGAGCGGCGGCTGAGCGGGCCACCGCACGAGCACCGGATCCGAACCCGCGCCGTCGTCAGCTGGGTTCTCTACGACCTCGCCAATACCATTTTCTCGATGGGCGTGGTGACGCTCTACTTCTCCACCTGGGTGCGCGACCAGGTGGGCGCCGGGCGCGCCGACGCGGTCTACGGCGTAATCTCGGCGGTGTCGATGGCCCTCATCTTCCTCGCCTCGCCGCTGCTCGGGGCGATGACCGACCGGGCGCCGCGGCGGATGCCGTTCCTGGTGGTCAGCACGCTCGTCTGCGTCGGCTTCACCGCAGTGCTCGGGCGCGGCGGGTTCTACGTCACCGCCCTCTGCTTCATCCTCGCCAACGCGGCCTACCAGGCCGGCACCCAGTTCTACGACGCGATGCTGCCCGACGTCAGCCGCGAGGCCAACCGCGGACGCATCAGCGGCATCGGCGTCGGCGTCGGCTATCTCGGGTCCTACATCGCCGTCGGCCTCGGCCTGCGCCAGGTCTTCGGCTCCGCCGACAAGCCGTTCCTGTTCGCGATGATTGCGCTCTTCTTCCTGCTTTTTGCCCTGCCCTGCTTCCTGTTCGTCACCGAACGCGGCAACCCCCGGCCGCGTCCGGTCTTCAGCCTCGGCATGATCCGCGAGTCCACCCGCGACACGCTGCGCACCATCCGTTCGAGCGCGGAATATCCCGGGCTGCTGCGCTTCCTGGTGGGCCGGGTCTTCTACACCGACTCGATCAACACCGTGATTGGCATCATGGTCCTCTACACCATCAACGTCGCGGAGGGTACCGGACTGACCCACGCACAGGGGGAAGACGCCGCCAAGCTGATCATGATGACCGCGATCACCTTCGCGGTGGCGGGCGGCTTCGCCTGGGGATGGCTGGTGGATCGCGTCGGCCCGAAGCGCACGCTCAACTACGTGCTCTACCTGTGGATGGGCGTCTTCGTGCTCGCGGCCGCGGTCGGCATCCTGGGGCTGCCGCTCCTCACGCTCTACGTCGTCGCCTGCTCGGCCGGCGTCGCGCTGGGCGGGATCTGGTCGGCCGACCGGCCCTATATGCTGCGGCTGGCACCGTCGGCGCGCATCGGAGAGTTCTACGGGCTCTACGGCATGGTGGGACGCTTCTCGGCGACCACCGGTCCGCTGATCTGGGCGGGCGTCACCTCACTGACGATCAGGGTCTTCGGACTGCAGCCGCGCGTCGCGCAAGGCCTGGGCGTGCTCGTGCTGCTCTCCTTCATCCTGGCCAGCTACGTCATCCTCCAGCCGGTGAGCGATGCGCCGCGAGCCGACGCGTCCATGCCGCGCCCGGCCTGAGTATTCAGGGCAGCAGAATCGCGGGCATCCAGCCCCGCACCGAGTTGATCAGCCAGAGATCGCCAGCCAGCGCGAGGTCCTCGATGGTGATTCGGCGCTCCTGGATGTCCCCCCCCTCGACGAGCTCGGCGCGCAGCGTCCCCGGCAGCAGGCCGGCGGCAACCGGCGGCGTGTAGCGCCTGCCGTCGAGCGAGACGACGATGTTGGCATCAGTGGATTCGGTGATCTCACGGTCACGATTCCAGAGCAGGACGGTGTCGCGATCGGGACGCGAGGCGCGCGCGCGTTCATAGACCTCGCGGCGGGTCGTCTTGTGATAGAGGAATACGTCGGCCGGGTCGACGGGCTCGGCCGCCATCGAAACCTGCAGCGGTCCGAGGGCCGCTTCACCCAGGTCGATGCCCTCGCAGACGACGGCGCCGTCCCGGCTGAGGAGGACGCGGACCTTGGAGGGCCCGATCAAATCACCAACCGCGGTGTCGAGCATCGCGCCGATCTCGTCGAGGTCGCAGCGGAAGCGGAAGCAGGCCGCCGAGGCCTCGAGGCGCGCGAGATGCCGGGGCAGCAGCGCGAACCCGCCCGCCGGCGTCCAGCCGATCGTCTCGAGCAGCCGGAAGCCCGGACGCTGGCCGGTGGCGTAGGAGGAGCGCGGCCGCGACAGCAGAATGGAGGCCTTGAGGCGGCACTCCTCGTACTCCTCGACGGCTGAGGAGTCCCAGACGACGCCGCTGCCGACGCCGAACTCTGCGCGCCCGGAGGCCCGATCGATCGTCACGGTACGAATCGCGACGTTGAAGTGCTGGCGGCCGTGGGGCGACAGGTAGCCGATCGCGCCGGTGTAAATGCCGCGAGGGGCCGGCTCGAGCTCGCGGATGATCGACATCGAGCGATGCTTGGGCGCTCCGGTCACCGAGCCCGAGGGAAACAGCGCCCGGAACAGCGCGGGGAGGCCGGCGTCGACACGGGCACGGACTCTCGACGTCATCTGCCACTGGAGCGGATAACGTTCGACCTCGAAGAGGGCGGGTGTCTCGACCGACCCGGTGCGCGCGACGCGCCCGAGATCGTTGCGCGCCATGTCGACGACCATGACGTTCTCCGCCCGGTTCTTCGGCGAGGCCTGGAGAGCGGCCCCCTGGGCGCGATCCGCTTCCGCCCAGAGCCCGCGCGGCGCCGTCCCTTTCATCGGCCGGCACTCGATCCGCCCGTCGCGGCTCAGGCGATAGAACAGCTCCGGCGAGGCCGAGCAGAGCGCGAAGCGCCCATCGTCCACGTAGGCGCCCCAGGGTCCGTCCTGGGCCGCGTCGAGATCCCGCAACAATGCCAGCGGCGTGCCGGTGAAGGCGGCCGCCAGCCGAAAGGTGAAATTGATCTGATAGGTCTCGCCCGCCTCGATGAGCGCCTTGATGCGGGCGATCGCGCCGGCGTAGGCCTCGGGGCCAAGGGACGGCTCCCAGGGCCCGGTGTCATAGCTGCCGGCACCGGTGACGCCGTGGTCACGGCCGACCGACCCGGGGCTGAACAGGCCGAAGCAGACCAGCGGGAGACCGTCCGGATGGCGCGGCTGGACCGGCAGGCCGAAGGCGCCGGCGGCCTCGTAGGTGACGTAGCCGGCGGCATAGCAGCCCTCGTCGCGCACCGCCCGCTCGACCTCCGCGAGGGCGGCTTCGACGTCGGCGACCGCCGTGGCCCGAATGATGCGCGTCGGCCCGCGAAATGTCCGCCACCCGCGCTCCGCCC
>JAYTEJ010000141.1:0-7002 GCA_043735365.1 Acidobacteriota bacterium | reverse complement strand
GACGCCGCCAACACCGGCAGCCGCGCCGCCGCGACCCGCCGGCCCGACAGCCACGCCGCCGCCCGTTCGACCACGATCGCGATCAGCCCGGCGCTCGCCAGATACACGCGGTGCTCGGCCATGCCCTCACGCAGGGGGACGATGCTCGACGACGGGGCCAGCACGGCGAGAAACCAGATGACGCCAACGGTCACGACCGGCGCGGTCCGCCGCACCCGAACCGCCATGATCACCGCCAGCAGCAGCGCCGCCGCGGCGGCGAGGCCCTGCGCATCCGCCACGGTGGTGACGCGGTGCACCCCGTGCATGATCGACTGTCCGTGGGGCCAGACCAGCAGTCCCACGTACCGCCAGATGACGATGCCCTGGGTCAGCAGGTTGAGGACGGCGGCCCCGGCGCCGGTAACGACAGACGGCACCCCGAGCGCCGCCGCACGGACGGCGGCGGCGATCAGCAGGGCGACGATCGCGGGAACGAAATAGCGGCGCCGGCGCGCCCGCCGTGCCGGCTCGCCGCCGGGCCCGAGCAGCCAGTCGTACGCCAGGATAACGACGGGGAGCACGATCGCGACCTCCTTGGAGGCCAGCGCCAGCGCCGCGCAGACGAGTGCGATCGCCGCGTAGACGCGCCGCCCGGAATGCATGGCTCGGCGTGCGGCGAGGAGCGAAGCCAGAAACCAGAACGCGCAGAGCAGCTCCGATCGCCCGGAGACGTAACCCACCGCTTCAGTCTGGATCGGATGGAGGGCGAAGACGGCCGCGCCGAGAAACGCCGCGGTCCGGATCCCCCGGCTCAGCCCCGCATCCGCTAGCAGCCCGGCCAGAAAGACGTACAGCAGCGCCGCCACGCCGGCGTGGAGCGCGATGCTGGTGGCGTGGAAGCCTTCCGGACCCGCGCCGAATGCCAGGCGATCGACGGCGTACGAGACATTGACCACCGGGCGGAACGGGCTGTAGACCAGCAGGAACCGGACGTTCGACGGTTCCACAATCGAGGGGTTGGCCGTGACGGTGTCGTGATCGTCGTAGACGAACGGATTGTGGAGGGCGTTGCCGTAGGCGGCGGCCACCAGCAGAGCGGCGGCCAGCGGTGGAAGCCAGCGGCGGAAGGCGCCGGGAGGAATGGCCCCAGCCGGCCGGCGTGTCAGCGGTGCGCGGGGCATCGTCGAGGCCGGAGAGCCGTGCGGGACCTCGTCAGCGGATCCAGCCGGGAGGGACGCCCGCCTGGCGCGCCTCTTCTTCAATCGAGACGATTTCCTTCTTGGCCTGGGCGATCTCGGCGGTCACCCGGCCGAGCTCGGCCACGGCCTTCTGCCGATCTTCGGCGGCCTTGGCCCGCTGATACGGATCGTCGCGGTTCACGGCATCGGCCGAGAGCGCGTTGATGCGGCTCTGGAGCGCTTCGGCAAAGGCCTCGCCGCGGCGCTGCGCTTCCTGCGCCTGCATCATCCGGCCGCGCCACCAGGCTTCGTCTTTCGGGTCCCCTTCGGGCTTCTGGGCCTCTGGCTGGACGCCCTTCGCACCGGCTTTTTCTGGAGCCGGTGGCGTCGCGGGAGGGAGGGTCCCGGCCGGTGGCGCCGCCGCGTCCGGAGGCTTCGGCAGATCCCGGTTCGAATACACTTTGCCGGACCCCTTCAGCGTCTTGCGGCGTTCTTGCTCTTTCTGCGCAAGTTCGCCAAGCGTCGGCGACTGCGCGCGAACCGGCAGCCCGGTACCGGCCGCCAGCGCGGCCGCCAGCGCCCCGGCCGCTACCGGCCGCAGCCACGACGAAGAAGGTGAAAAAGCCATGGGCGTCTGTGAGATTCCAGTTTACCAGAGTGACGGAGCGCTGCCCGGCCGATCAGCCCCCGGTCGGCGCGGCGACGGGCGCGGCGACGGGCGCGGCGGCCGGCGCCTCCGTGAGCCGTGCAATCCTGGCACGTACCGTATCGGCGTCGACCGCAGCGGGGGATAGGCGGAGATACTCCTGGTAGGCGGCCGCGGCCTCCCGCCCCTTCTGCAACTGCTCGTAGCTGATCCCGAGCGCCATCCGGAACGAGGCGTCGGCCGGCTGCAGGGTAATGGCCTTCTGATACTGCTCGACCGCGGCCGCCTCGTCGCCGGCGTGGTGCAGCGTCATCGCCAGATTGAACGCGGTGGCGTAGTCGTCGGGAAACAGGCTCTGCGCGTGCCGGTAGGACGCGATCGCCTCCGCGGTGCGGCCGGTGAGCCCGAGCGCCCGCGCCAGATTGAAGTGATACGCCCAGCGGTTTGGCAGAATCTCGACCGCCCGCTGGAAGTTGGGAATGGCCTCCGGCGCGCGGTGCAGCCGCACCAGCACCTGCCCGAGATTGCTGAACGACTCCGCATCGTCCGGGTTGTTCGTGACCGCTTCCTGGTAACGCGCCAGGGCGGCGGCGTAGTCCCCCGCTCCGTACGCCATGCCGCCGGCGCCGGCGGCCTCCACGAATGAATGCTCGGTCACCTCGGCCCGTGGGGCGGCGGCCGGCGCCGAGGCGGGCTCGGCGCTGCGGCGGTCCGCCAGCGGATCGGATGCCGCCGGCGCCGCCGCCGGCGCTGACGGCTCGGAGCCGCGCGCCACCCAGAGGCCGAGCACGACCACCAGGAAGAGTCCCGCGACGACAGCCGCGGCCATCCCCAGCCTGCGGCTGGATTCGGCGGCGGCCGCGGCGTCGGGCACGATCAGGTGCGCCCGGCAGCGCGGACAGCGGTTGCGGTCGGCGCGGACTTTTGCGCCGCAGGCCTGGCAGAGCGTCGCCGCGCGGGTCATCGAATTTCGCGCCACGACAGAATCCGCACGCCGACCTGGCCGATGCCGTTGTTGAAGTCTTCGGGATCGCCAAAGGCCTCGACCTTGGCGCCGGTTGCGCCGGCGGTGCCAATGTAGAGATGCTGATCGACGATGAACGGCGCCGTCGCGCGTCCCGCGAGGGTCTTGAAGATTGGCGTCTCGCCGGTATCGATGCGCCCGTTGGCATTGGAGTCGTAGGCGGCGCCACCCGCGTAGGTCAGCCCGTAGATGTTGGCGCTGAAGTCGTTACACGGCGTCGCCGCGGTTTCGGTGGTGGTCGAATAGAACACGATGTCGCCGGCAACCGAGGGCGAGGTGGAGGGCCGTTCGCCGGTCGCCAGGCCACTGGTATCGCTCACCGTCGCCAGGCTGACGGAGAACTTGGTGGTCGACCCTGCCGCCGGATAGTTGTCCTTGAGGCCGTAGAGCTTGAACGTCCCGGTCCCGCCGGGGGTGCTGCTCGCCAGCAGGTCGCTGCCGGTCGCGAAGAACATGTAGACGTCGGCGGTGCCGATGAACAGCAAGGCCGACGAGGCGTAGATGGGCACGCCGGTGTCCGCCATCAGATTGGCGCTGATCACGCCGGCCGGAGTGAAATCGAAGCGCCAGTAGCGACCGTCGATGTCGCCGACATAGGCTTTCGATACCGCAATGGATCCGGCGACGCCTGCCGCCGTCACGTCGGCGTGAATGGCGTTCTTGCGCCCGTTTGCGGCGACGTCGCCAATCGAGACGCAGCCGGAGCCGCTTCCGGAGCCGCTCGAGATGACCGGGCAGGTGGTCCCGGAATTGTTGCCGAACGGCAGTCCGGTAGCGATCTCGAGCATGTAGACGGCGTTCCCGGCTTTCGGCGCCGAGGCGCCGCGGTTCGGAATCAGGGTTTCGATGTCGGGGAAATAGCCGGATCCGGAGATCGCGACCGTCTGTGCGCGGGCCGTGTCCAGCGGGCCGACGGCAGGGTCCGACCAGGTGAAGCCGACGGTCTTTTCGACATACGTGGCCGTCGCCTTGAGGTCGCCGTAGAGGCGCAGCTTCCCGCCCGGGGTGCCGTCGGCCAGCGTGAACGTGTTGAAGTAGGTCGGATCGAAGCTGCTGTAGTTCGGGAACGCCCACTTGAAGACGATCGACTCGTTTGGCGTGTCGTAGAGCGCCAGCATCGAGGAGACGGCGCCGATGTCGTCGAGCGTCGGGGCCACGCCCATACCCGCCTCGGTCACGTCGAAGGCCTGGTAGAAGAGACCCCCGGGTCCCTGCCCGAACAGGAGCAGGCTGCGCCAGGCGCCGGCAATCTTGACCTCGGCCAGTTTCGGCGAGCTGTCCACGAAATAGTCGAACTGATCGACCGCCTGTCCGTCGGTGAGCGTCTTGAGCTTGGGCAGCAGGTTGTAGGGAATGAACGCCCACACCTCGTAGCCGGTTCTGGCGTCGATGGCGTGCATCATGCCGTCGTTCGAGCCGACGAAGATGATGCTCCGGCGCGCCGCATGCGCCCCCGCAAACGTCGTGGGCGCGTCCACCCTCCCGTAGTCGTTGTCGGGCGGCGGATCGAGAGAGGGCGCATCCATGATGGCCGGGGTGGAGCCGATGATCGCGCCAAGCCCCTGGGCCCGGACGGCGGTGATCAGCGTACTCGCCGACGAGGTGTTCAGGTGCGGCGCGAGCGTGGCGGCGTTGGCGGTGGTGAAGGCCACGACCGAGCCGCCGCCGCTCCCGTTCGGGATGTAGGTGTAGATATTGCGCGAGTTCGGATCGGCCGGTGTCCGCGCCATGCCGGCAAGGGATGGACGGCCGTCGAGGTCCGGCCACAGCCGGGTGCCGTCGTTGACGAACTTCCAGCCGGTAGGCTTGGTAATGTCGGCAACCGGCTTGAAGGAGCGGAACGCCCGGAGTGCGCCATCGAACCCGGGCAGCCGGAAGCCGGCGGTGACCATCATGTTGCTGCGCTGTGGCAGCGGGAGGCCGCCCGGATTCGACGTGATGTCGGTGTTGGGCAGCGGCGCGCCGCTGACGTCGCGCGCGTTCTTCAGGTTGACGGTGCCGACGACCGGGCTGACCGGCTGGAACTCGCTCGATGTTCCGGCGTCGAACTCGGGCGCACGGCCGAAGCCCATCTGTACCGCGTAGTCGACCGCCGCGGTCACGTCGGCCGGTGTGGTCGCGGCCCGGTAGACGCCGCCGCTGTTGGTTGCAATTGTCTGCAGTGAGGCCACGTCCGCGGCGTTCGGCTTGACCCCGACGACGACGATCGGCACCCGCTTGGTCACGCCGCCGCCGGTGACCGACAGGAACGACGTCGCCGTCGTGGCGGCGTTGTTGGCCGCCGAGTAGGCGGCGTCACCGTTGTCTTTCCCGCCCGTAATCAGGACCACGACGGTGTTCCGGCAGGTCCGATTGGCGGCGGTGTCGGCCGCCATGGCGCTCACCACCGCGGCCTTGGCGTCGATGAGCGCGTAATTGATCGGCCGGTCTGCGTAGCCGACGCCGCCGATGCCGGCAGGAATCAGCGCGGTGGGATCGTTCGGCCCGCGCGCCAGCATCGAGACCATCGACGCGGCGGTATTGGCGGCCGGCGTCACGACGACGGTTCCGGCCGGGGCGGCGGCCTGGGCGTAGTTCGGCGTGACGACGCTCGGCGCGTAGATCGCGTAGTTGCCAACCGTGGCCCCCGCGTTGCACGGACTGGTGTCCTTGTACAGCACCTGGACCGCGTCGCTGACGAAGGCCGGCTTGTCGCAGCCGGCACCGGTCCGCCATGCAGGCGTGTTCTGGCGCAGCTTGACCAGGCCCCAGCGGAAACTGTTGCTGCTGTTCTCGGCGACTGCCGCCGACAAGCCCTGCTTGGCGATGTTGTAGCGGGTGCTGTCGAGGAACGCCACGTCGCCGGCGTTGTTCGACGTCAGCGGGTTGGCCGGATCGAACACCGCAGCGGTCGCGGTCATGCTGTCGGCGGTGTACTTCCCCGGCGCCGCCGCGCTCTGGAGGTTGCGATACACACGCCGGTATGTCTTCGTAGTGGCCGTGTTGATGCCAGGAAACGCCGGCATCACAGCCGCGTCGTCGGCGACGACATAGAAATTCGGGTCGTAGAAGTTGGCGTTGCCGTCGGTCAGCATCCGCGCCGACGTGTCGATGACGACGATGATCGTCGGCGGGACGCGCTTGATGAAGAGCAGCGGGTCGAGCTGCGCCCAGGCCGTGGACGACCACGACAACGTGGCGGCGACGGCCAGCAGCGCGGTAGCGGCGCCGCGGCGGCGCAGGCGGCTGCCCGACGGCCGCGTTGCGCGCTGCGGTCTGCGAACCAGGCGAGTCGTGCCGCACTTCATAATCTTCATCATCACTGCACCACCAGGCCGCCGGTCGCGAGGCTCATGCGCATGTCGCCGAGCGTCTGACCTGGCGTCTGCACTGCCGCCTTCCGAGCGCGCTGATTGAGCTCCTCCTGGCCGCGCTGCGCGACCTGGCCGCGCTCGATCTCCGTGCTCGAGGTACGGGCGACCGTGACCTCGATCACCTTGCGAGTGCCGGCCGCCCCGAGCGCCTCGGCGTGCAGCGTCAGCGTGCCGTTGACGTCCGCATAGGGATCGCCGTCGATGACGCCGCCGGTGCCGTCGGCCGGGTCGTCCGCGACCCAGACGGCGACGTACATCGAGCTGTCGATCTGGTCATAGGGCAGCATCGCGCTGAGCGGTCCCCACGCAAACAGCTTCCACTTGGGGTTGTTGGCACCCCACAGATTGAGCGCATCGGTGTCGGCCTGGAGCTGGCCGGTCGCGGTATTGGTCCCGCAGCAGAGCGTGACGGTGCCGCCGGTCGGCAGCGTGATCGCGGCCGTCATGCTGCCGTTGGCGAAGCTCGACTGGACGGTGCCATTGAGGATGTCGTTCCAGCGCGGTACCAGCAGCAGGTCCTGGACCACCCGCTCCACCGCGGCGTCGGCGGCGTAGAGCGCTTCCTGGCTGTCGCGGTAGTTGCCGGCAATGCGCGTCTCGGAGGTGCTGACCAGGACGACCGCGGCGCCAAGCGCCGTCAGCAGCATCATCGCCATCAGGGCGATGATCAGCGCCGACCCCTCCTGGCTCGACAACCGCGCGTGGAGACGCTGCATGGACGTCATCACCGTGTCAGATTGAGGTTGCGGGGGGACACTTCGAACTGCATCTGGTAGTCCGGCACGTAGCGATCGCCGCCGACCGCCGTGCCAGCGTTGA
>JAYTEJ010000140.1:0-1702 GCA_043735365.1 Acidobacteriota bacterium | reverse complement strand
GGCTGTCGAGGGAGCGGGCGACGCGAATACCGAACGCCCCCTCCTTGGTGTCGGCGAAGGTCACCGCCTTGTCCGCGGCCGTCAAGGTGGTGGTGCGATCGATGGTCCGCGTACCCGGGCCACCGGCAAAGATGAAGCGCGTCTGCTCGTGGAGCAGCACGGAGCCATCGGGAATGACCCAGTCGGCGGTGACGGCAAGCTCTCCCTGCTTCGCCCCGCCGGCCGCGCGGGTGATCGCCTTCTGGACGATGACCCCGGTTTTCGCCTTGCGGTTGGCAGGCGTCTCTGAGGAATTGCCCCAGAAGTCGTAGCCATTGACGTCGCCGTAGTTGAACCAGAGGCCGACGTGATGGGGATGGTCGGCGCGCTCGCCGGGCCGCGGCTCGAGCGGATAGCCGCGCGTCACGATCAGGCCCGAGGCGCTGCGGATCGGATAGAGCACAGGCTTCTCGAGCGACTGCGGATAGATGTAGGACGTGAACGGCTGGCCGTCGATGGCGATGTCGACGCGATGGTCGGCCGGCTTGCTCACGACGGTAACGCCGGAGGGCGCCTGGGCGCCAGCGGGTGGGACAGCCGCAGTTGCCGCGGCAATCACAAAGAGGGGAGCGAGAAGATGTTTGCGCATGCCTGTATATTGGCACGGCTTTGGGCGCCAAGGAACATCGCGGCGGCGGCGCCGGCGCCCGTCTGATAGGATCGGCCGCCGCCCAGGTGTAAAATTGACGAAATCACCGTTCGACAGCAAGTCGTGGATCAGAAAATGGCAAGGCAAAGACAGCCGTTCCAGAAGGCTTCGGCACGGTGACCGCGCAGCTGACGCTCGACGATACCGCTGCGGCCGGCGCCCCTCAATAGCCGTGCGCACCGCCGCGGTCTCCGCCTGCCTCGCTGTCTGTCTGCTTGCCGCGGCTCCGGGCGCGGCACAGCCGGTCGCGCTTCACCCGGAGAATCCCCACTACTTCCTCTGGCGCGGCAAGCCGGCGGTCCTCATCACTTCCGCTGAACACTACGGCGCGCTCCTGAACCAGGACTTCGACTATCGCCGCTACCTCGACACCCTGGCGAAGGACGGGCTGATGCTGACCCGCCTCTTCAGCGGCAGCTACGTCGAGCCGGAAGGGGCCTTCAAGATCGCCCGCAACACGCTGGCGCCGCTGCCGGGCCGCTTCCTCTCGCCCTGGGCGCGGAGCGGCGAGGCCGGCTACGCCAACGGCGGCAACAAGTTCGACCTCGAGCACTGGGACGCCGCCTACTTCGCGCGCTTGAAAGACCTGCTCGCCTACGCCAACCGCAAGCACATCGTCGTCGAGTTGACGCTGTTCTGCCCGATGTACGAGGAAGCGCAGTGGAGCCTGAGCCCGATGAATGCCGCGAACAACGTCAACGGCATCGGCAAGGTCGGACGGCTGGAGGCCCTGGCGCTCGACAAGGACCAGCGGTTGCTGGCGGCGCAGGAGGCGCTGACGCGCAAGCTGGTGACGACGGTGAACGCGATGGACAACGTCATGTTCGAGATCGTCAACGAGCCGTATATCCGGGACGTCCCGATGGCCTGGCAGCGCCGTATCGCCGACGTCATCGTCGAAACCGAACGCGGCCTGCCGAAGAAGCACCTGATCACGCAGAACGTCGCCAACAAGACCGCGACGATTATCGATCCGCCCCCGGCCGTGTCGGTGTTCAACTTCCATTACGCCGC
>JAYTEJ010000139.1:0-1609 GCA_043735365.1 Acidobacteriota bacterium | reverse complement strand
AGACACAGCATCGGCACCATCGGCAGCAGGTAGCGCGCGAAGACGATCTGCTGTCCGGAGATCATGTAGAACTGCGCCACCGGCATCACCAGCAGCACTGCCCAGCGCACCCGGCCGGGCCCCTTGACGATCCGGACCATCGCCATGATGAAGCCTGCGACCGCCAGCAGCGTCGCCGGGTAGCCGAAGTGGATCAGCAGGTGCTTGACGTAGGTGACGGCTGGCGGCTCTGCCGGCGGCGCGCCGACCTTGAAGTGGACGGCCAGCCCCGCGAAGCCATCGAGAAAGCTCCGCAGGTCGAGGATGCTGTAGGGTGCGCCGATGAGGAACGCGACGGCCGCCGTGGCCGTGGCCGCCAGCGCGCACGGCAGCCGGGCGGCCTTGCCGCGCGGCGTCATCAGGCAGGCCAGCAGCGGCATCAGCAGGGCGATCCCGCCGTTGTATTTGGTCGCGGCCGCCAGCCCGGCGGTGGCGCCCGCCCAGGCGAAGGCGGCGATCGTTCCCTTCTCGTGTGCCGCGAGCGACAGGACCAGCGTCAGGGTGATGAAGAACGTCGTCGGCACATCCGCGGTGATGTAGTGCGACGCCTGGACGTGGAGCGGCATCACCGCCAGCAGCCCCGCGGCGAGCAGGGCATGACGGGCGCCCCAGCGCATGCCCGCCTGAAAGACCAGCAGCACGGTGGCGGTGCCGAACAGGACGGTCACGCCCCGGCCCCACGCGTAGAACGTGGTCACGTCGATGGCATCGACCGAGTTCCAGGCGCCGTTGAGCGCGCCGGCCAGAAAGCGCGCCACGTCGACCACAAGCTGCACGTACATGTAGAGCGTCGGGTAGTCGTAGAAGGGATGCGGGCTGAGCGAGCCGCTGCGCATCATGTTGAGGGCGCGCTCGGCGATCTCGGGCTCGTCTACCGCGGGGGAATAGGGCAGTCCATGGCGGAGCGCCCAGAACCGCAGTACCGCGGCGACGCCGAGCACCAGCGCCAGGCTGGCGGTCGACGGCCGCATGTCGCTTGCTTCACGCCACTCTCGCTCTACCACTACTGAACCCCGAACCCGGAACGTGAACCCTGAACCCGGAACCCCGAACCAGAACCCAGAACCCCGAATTCCGAACCTCTTCGCAACCCGGAACGTGCAATCTGTGTCTCCCCGGTGAATCCGGTAGCTTACTACACCGCCTCCAGCAGCTCATCGTAGAGCCGCCGTGTCGCGATCGAGGCCGCGTCCCAGGAGAATTCACGCTCGACGATGGCGCGCCCTTCGATGCCCAGCGCCGCGCGCCGCTCCGGCTGCCCGAGCGCGCCGCTGATCGCCGCCGCCAGCGCCGACGGATCTTCTGGCGGCACCAGCCAGCCGCTGACGCCGTCGCGGACCTTGTCGGGCAGGCCTCCGGCCATGGTGGCGACCACCGGCCGCCGATGCGCCATCGCCTCCAGCGTCACCAGCGAGCTGCCCTCGTAGAGCGTCGGGTGCACGAACAGGTCGGCGGCCTCGTACCACGCATGGAGCGCGGCATCGGGCAGGCGCCCCGCGATCAGCACGTGGCGCCCGATGCCGGCGCGGTTGATTACCGCCTCGAGCCGCGCCCGGAACGGGCCGTCGCC
>JAYTEJ010000138.1:0-9195 GCA_043735365.1 Acidobacteriota bacterium | reverse complement strand
ATTCGAGATATTTACAGTAGCGTGAACTGGCGTTAGGCGCACAAGAATCGTACGAGCACGGCTCAGGCGGCCCCCTTTGCCTTTTCTGCTACGATTCTTTGGCAACTCGGCCACGGCGAAGGAGGACCATGGCGCACGGGGCACGCCCGCTGACGATCACGGCGCTCGACCATGAGGGGCACGTCCCGTTCCTCTGCCGTATGTCGCGGGATGCGGCTTGACCACCTACGCCGGGCCCGGCACCATTCTCGCGGCCGATGATGAGCCTGCCAACCTCGACGTGCTGCGGCGGCTGATGACCCGGCACGGCTACCGGTTTCTTCCCGTGGGCGACGGCGAGCAGGCGCTGGAGAGCGTGCGCCGCGACCGTCCCGATATCGTCCTGCTCGACCTCGAGATGCCCAAGGTCAACGGCTTCGAGGTCTGCCGGCGTCTCAAGGCCGATCCGCTCACCCGCCTCATTCCGGTGGTGATCATCACCGGCATGTCGGCGTCCGAGGATCGCCTCCGCGGCATCGACGCCGGCGCCGACGACTTCATCAGCAAGCCGTTCAACGTGCCCGAACTGCTGGCGCGGGTGCGATCGCTCGTTCGGCTCAAGCGCTACACCGACGAGCTCGACTCGGCCGAATCGGTGATTCTCAGCCTCGGCCTCACCGTCGAGGCACGCGATCCCTACACCCGCGGCCACTGCGCCAGGCTCGCCCATTTCGCGACCGCACTCGGCGAGCGGCTCGGCCTTGGCGAAGAGCAGCTGGTGGCCCTGCACCGCGGCGCCTATCTCCACGACGTCGGCAAGGTGGGCATCGCCGATGCCGTGCTCCTCAAGCCGGGGCGCTACACGCCGGAGGAGTACCGGCTGATGCAGCAGCACACCATCATCGGCTACACGCTCTGCGGCGAGATGCGTTCGCTCGCGGACGTACGCCTCATCGTCCGGCACCACCACGAGCGCCGCGACGGCACCGGCTACCCCGATGGCCTGCGCGGCGAGGCGATCCCCTTCCTGGCGCGCATCCTCAGCGTCGTCGACGTCTACGACGCGCTGACCAGCGAGCGCCCCTACCGCGCCCCGCTGCGGCTCGCCGACGCGTTGCGCGAGCTCCGCAACGAAGCCGCCCGCGGCTGGCTGTTCCCTTCGATCGTCGAAGAGTTCGCGCTGCTCACCGAGAGCCCGGCCTTCGACCGGGTGGCGCTGACCGTCGCCTCCGACGGCGCCCGCCTCTATCCTCGACGTAACGCCTGGATGTAATCGGACCGCCGGCGCGACCGCTGCTGCTTGAAGCCGCTGACCTGTTCCGCGGCGCAGTCCGCGGCCGTTGTCGACGCGCGCGGCGCTTCAGCTGTCAACCTGCCGGCGTCGAGTCCGAAGCATCGCGCTCCGGGCCTGCGCTTCGGCCCTCCGTTCGTCCCTGCCCCGCGCGCCCCGACCAGCCCTGCGTTAGAATGCGAACCATGCCTGACACGATCGTCCGCCGTGGATCCGTCCGTCTCGGTTCGGTGGCCTGCGCGCTGGTCGTGGCGGCCGCCGCGAGTGCCGCCGGAGTGCCCGCCGGGCTTCAGCCGCCGCCGCCCGCGCCGCAGACCGCTGGCCCGACGCGCGGCCAGCCGCCGCTCATCGACCGCGAGCTGTTCTTCGGCAACCCCGAGATCGCCGGGGCGACGCTGTCTCCCGACGGCAGGTCGATCGCCTTCCGCAAACCGTGGAACGGCACCATGAACCTCTGGGTCAAGACCATCGACGAGCCGTTCGATCGCGCGACGCGGCTGACCGACGAAGCGACGCGCCCGATTCCCGCCTTCTTCTGGAGCCGCGACAGCCGCTTCGTGCTCTTCGTCAAGGACCAGGGCGGGGACGAGAACTACAACGTCTACGCCGTCAGCCCGGGCGCTGCCGCCGCGGGAAATGACGTGCCCAAGGCGCGCAACCTGACCGACGCCAAGGGCGCCCGCGCCGCCATCTACGACCTGCCGCGCCACGATCCGGACCTGCTCTACGTCGGGTTGAACGATCGCGACGCCGCCTGGCATGACCTCTACGAGGTGAGAATCTCCACAGGCGAGCGCAAGCTGCTGCGGAAGAACACCGACAAGATTGCCGGCTGGGTCATGGACCACCAGGGTAAGCCGCGCCTGGCGCTCCGCACCACGGACGGCGGCGACACCGAGATCCTGCGGGTCACCGACAGCGGCTTCGAGACCGTCTACAGCTGCACGGTCTTCGAGAGCTGCGGTCCGCTCCAGTTCCATCCCGACAACGTCCGCGTCTACCTGGAGACCAATCACGGCGCGCCCGATCTGACCCGGCTGGTGCTGTTCAATCCGGCGACGAAGCAGGAAGCCGTGGTCGAGTCCGATCCGGAGCGCCAGGTCGACTTCGGCGGGGCGATCTTCTCCGAAAAGACCGACATGCTGGTCGGCACCACCTACGTCGGCGACCGCACCCGCACCTACTTCAGGGACAAGGGATACGCAGCCGACTTCAAGACCGTCGCCGGCAAGCTGCCCGGGCTGGAGGTCGAGATTCTCGGCATGTCGGCGGACGATCGCAAATGGATGATCGGCGCCTCCGGCGCAACCGAGCCGGGTGCGCGCTACATCTTCGACCGCGACCGCCAGGCGCTGACGAAGCAGTATCAGTCGCGCGAGCAGCTGCCGCGCCAGGACCTCGCGGAGATGACCCCGATCCGCTACAAATCCTCCGACGGGCTCGAGATTCCCGCCTATCTGACGCTGCCGAAGGGCGTGCCGGGCCGCAATCTGCCGCTGATCGTCGTGCCCCACGGCGGCCCCTGGGCGCGCGACGCCTTCGGCTACAACGGCATGGCGCAGTTCTTCGCCAACCGCGGCTTCGCCGTGTTGATGCCAAACTTCCGCGGCTCCACCGGATTCGGCAAGAAGTTCCTGAACGCCGGCAACAACCAGTGGGGCGACAAGATGCAGGACGACATCACCTGGGGCGTCAAGTATCTGGTGAGCCAGGGGACCGCCGATCCGAAGCGCGTCGCCATCCTCGGCGGGTCCTACGGCGGCTACGCGACGCTCGCGGGGGTGGCGTTCACGCCCGACCTCTATGCCGCGGCGGTGTCGATCGTCGGCCCCTCGAACCTGATGACGCTGCTGGCGTCGATCCCGCCTTACTGGGAAGCCGGCCGCAAGACCTTCCACGTCCGGATGGGCGACCCAACGACGCCGGAAGGCCGACAGCAGCTGGCGCGCCAGTCGCCGCTCAACTCGGTGGCGAAGATCAGGACGCCGCTGCTGGTGGTGCAGGGCGCCAACGATCCGCGCGTCAAGAAGGCGGAGTCCGATCAGATCGTGGTGGCGCTGCGCGACCGGCATTTCCCGGTCGAATACATTGTCGCTCCGGACGAGGGGCACGGCTTCCAGCGCCCGGTCAATAACATGGCGATGTTTGCCGCGATCGAGAAGTTCCTGGCGAAGCACGTCGGCACGCGGGCGCAGGAGTCAGCCCCCGCCGGGGTGGCGGCGCGGCTCCGGGAGATCACCGTCGATCCGGCGACCGTCACCGTGGCAAAGCCGGCGGACGTCCCGAAGTAGCGCTGCCCGTCGCGCACGCGTCGGCTGAGGTGTCTGCCGCAGGCGTCAGCCTGTCCGCTCCAGGCACACCGCGGTCGCGCATTCCCTCCGTTATTCACGCCATTGACGCGCTCTCGCGTGGCATCAGGCTTGCGGTTGACGGGTGCCAGCGTCGGAGTGTCCATGATGCGAAGAATGCTCATGCCCGTTGTCACGCTGCTCGTCTGCGCGCTGCCGGTGGCGGTCCGCGCGCAGAGTACTAATAGATCGGTGCAGGGATTCGGCGGGATCACCTTCGGTACGTCGTCCGTGCTCGGGACGTCGGCGTCAACGACGTTCGGGGGGACGGTGACGGCCGGGCTGACGCCGAACCTGCAGGTGATCGGGGAAGTCGGGCGGATGTCCGACATCAAGCCGCCGCTGCTCGATCTGCTCGACTTGACGCGGTTCGATCTGCGGGTGTCGGCGCTCTACGGCGCCGCCGGCGTGCGCTTCATCGCCTCGTCGCATTCGGCCGTGCGGCCCTACGCCGAGGCGACGGCGGGCTTTGCGCGGCTCAGCACCGGGCTGTCCGGCTTCAGTGGCCGCAGCGATGCGATCCTCGATACCGGCCTGTCGTTCCTGAATCGCACCGAGCCGCTGCTCGGCGCCGGCGGCGGCGTCATCCTGCAGGCGGGGCCGGTCGCGGTGGATCTTGGCTACCGCTACAAGAAGATCCTGGCCTCGGGTGTGTCGGCGGCGCTGAACGGCGGACGCCAGTATCAGGTCAACGACGTCCGCATCGGGCTCGGCTTCAGCTTCTGAGACGCGGCCTTCGGCTATCGCGGCAGGACTGGCCCGGTGAAACCCGGGCCAGTTTCGTTCATGGTGTAGAGGCTGCCGCCGCCGGCACGATCTGGATGCCGTTGATGGGTGCCCGCAGGGTGCCGTTGCTGCCAGACACGGGCGCCGCCGTCAGCGTGAAGCCGCCGCCGTCGATGCTGAACCTGACGTAATTGCCGCTCGAGGCGTCTCCCCGGACAAACGCCGCCGAAAAGTTCGTCCCGGGGGGATCCGTGATCGTCACGGTCGTGGCCGGGATGCCCGGGCCGCTGATCGTATATGCCGCCGTGCGCCCGTAGCTGCGGTTGTCGCCGTCGGCGTAGACGTAGACGTCGTAGCGCGCCGGCGCGAGACCCGCCACCGTCACGGTGCTCGACGTGCTGGTGTCGAGGTAGCCCTTCATCATCCGCCCGTCTCCCGGCTGGTCGGCGATGGGCGTCATCCACACGCCGCCCGCCTGCCACGCCGCCGTGGCGCCGGTCGCCGCGCCCGTGTCGCCGACGAGCGCCAGCGGCGCGCCGCTGGCCGCGCCGGAACCGTGATTCCAGTTCGCCCGTGGCACCACCCCCGCCGTTTCGGCGGCGCTCATCACCGTCGTCAGGCTGCCGGCGAAATCCAGGCTGATCGCGGGCGGCGTCGCCGGTGGGGCCACCGGCACGATCTGCAGGGCGTTGATCGGCGCGCGCCGGGTCGCGGTCGCGGCCGCGCCGGGCTTCGCGGTGAGCGTGAACCCTCCGGCCTGGATGCTGAATTTCAGATAGTTGCCGCTGGAGCCGTTCGCCTCGACGAACGTCGTCGAGAACCCGGCGCCGGCGGCGTCCGTCACGTCGATGGTTGTCGTTGTAACTCCGGCGTCGCTGATGGTGTAGGAGCCGGTCCGCGCGTAGCTGCGGTTGTCGCCGTCCACGTAAACGTAGACGTCGTAGGCGCGCCGCGCCAGTCCTGCGACGGTGACGCTCGTCGTCGAGGTGCTGCTGGTGTCGAGATAGCCCTTCATCATCCGGGCATTCCCGGGCTGGTCGGCGACGGGCGTCATCCACACACCGCTCGCGGACCACGTCACCGTGGCGCCGCTGCCGGCGCCGTTGCCGTCGACCAGCGCCAGCGGCGTGCTGCGCGACCCGCCGGCGGCGTTGTTCCAGCTCGACGCGACGACGACTCCGGCACGCTCCGCCGCACCCATCGGGAGGGTGGTGCTGCCGACGAAGTTGATGCCGACCGGCGCCGGCGGCGTCGCCGCCGCGCCGGCGGGCACGATCTGCACGGCGTTGACGGGGGCGCGGCGGGTCGCGGTGGCGGCGGTGCCCGGCGTCGCCGTCAGCTTGAATGCGCCGGCGTCGATGGTGAACTTCACGTAGTTGCCGGCGGTGCCCTCGGCCTGGAGAAATGCTCCGGCAAAGTTTGCGCTCGCGGCATCGGTCAGCGTGACGGTCCGAGTGACGATCCCGGGGCCGCTGATGGTGTAGGCGGCGCTGCGAGCGTAGCTGCGATTGTCGCCATCGGCGTAGACGTAGACATCGTAAGACCGATCGGTCAGGCCGGCGACGGTGAGCGTTGTCGTCGTCGTGCTGGTGGTGTCGAGATACCCCTTCATCATCCTCGGATCGCCGGTCTGATCCGCGATCGGTGTTGCCCAGGCGGCGCCTGCCGCCCAGGTGACGGTCGCGCCCGTGGCCTGTCCGAGATCATCGACGAGCGCGAGCGGCGTCGTGCGGGCCGCGCCTTCCGCGTTGTTCCAGTGCGTCTGCGCAATCACGCCGGCGCGCTCGTCTCCGCCCATCGGCGTGGCAGTGCCGACGAAATCGATGCCGATGGCGCCAAGCTCGGTGGAGGAGCGGCTGACGGTCACCGCGGTGGGCCCCGCGGAACGCGCGGCGGCGTCGCTGGTGCCGGTAACCACCAGCTGGAAGCTGCCGGACTCCGCCGTGCCCGGCACCGCGACCGTCATCGTCGCCGTGCCGCTGCCGGTCACCGCCGCAGGGCTGAACGACACAGTGGTGCCGGCGGGCTGCCCGGTCGCCGACAGCGTCACATTGCCGGCGAAGGCGCCGAGCGCGCCGACGGTGACCGAGAACACGCCCTGCGCCCCTGGCGCGATGACTGCGCCGCCGGGGCTGACGCCGATGGTGAAGTCGGCCGGAAGCAGGCCGTAGACGTTGACGCCGCCGTCGTGGTTGGCCAGGAACACCCTGCCGTTGACGACCACTGGCGGCACGAACTTCACCAGTGTGCCCACCTGGTCCCGCGACGCATTGTCGTCGCTGGTCCAGATCTCATCGAGGGTCTCGCCGTCGAAGGCGCGAAGCGTTCCGGCCGTCAGACCGTGAATGGCGTCCTGATAGGTTGGAATCGACGCCCAGACGATGCCCGAGCCGGCCGTCGACCCGTTGGCCGACACTGTCAGCGATCCACCCGGGTGGCCCGGAGAGATGACGCTACCCTGTGCCTGCAGCGTCGTCGACAGCTTCCCGCCGCTCAGCCGGTAGGCCTTCAGGGCATCGTCCTCGGACCAGTTGTAGACCAGCGGTCCCTGGGCGGCGGAGTTCCAGAAGTTCGCCCCTGCCATCACGTGGCCGCCATTGACGTTGATGCGCTGGACGATCTGCGTGTCGTTGGCCACCTTGTGCCCGAGGTTGGTCGAGTCGATGAGGTAGAGCACGCCTTCCTTGCCGCCGCCCAGCAGCAGGCTGGTGCCCGGCAGGAGCGTGAATCCCGAACCGCTCAAGTCGTCGTCCACCGTGTTCAGCGTTGCTTCGTTTCCCGGGGTGAAATAGTCGAGCAGGGTCAAACCTGTCGTCAGACTGACGTCGAACTTGAGCAGGGAGTCTCCGAAATTCCGCGTCCCATCCCAGGGGCCGTTGCCGGTCGCGAAGTAGGCGCGGCCGGCGGCATCGATCGTGGGCGCCCGTCCGCCCTGCCAGATCCCGCCGCCGTAGACGTCCGGCGTGACCGCGAAGATGCCGACGCGCGCGAGCGTGGAAGCGTCGTAAGCCATGATCCATCCGTGCGACGGGTTGATGTCTTCGTGCGCCGCCCAGGCGATCAGCACCACGCCGTTGGTGATTGCCAGGCCGGCGCGCTGGATGTGAGCCTTGGGATCGAAGGTGATGACCCGGCCGCTGGCGCCTGCCGTCGAATCCGGCGCCGTGCCTGGGAATGTGCCCGCAATCGTCACCGGGCTGCGCGGCCGCGCCGCTCCGGTCGCGATATCGAGCGCGTGCAGCCGCTGCACGTAGCTGCCATTCTCCTTGGTGCGCGCCACCAGGTAGATCGTGCCGGCGGCGCGATCGATGACCGGCGTCCCCTGGATGCCGACGTTGCCGACGATGTTGAGATTCGGTGGCGCGATGTCGGTGATGGGGACGGCGGTGACCGAGGGAGGGCTCGTGAAGTCGCGCATCCAGAGCGGCGAGGCGGAGGCCTTGTCGGCGTCGAAGGCGTAGACCTTGTCGTTCATGGTCGCGACGTAGAGGACGTTGCGCGCCGTGCCGTTGACCGCGACACCGGCGGCGTAGAGCGGCTGCGCGTAGACGGCGCCGTCCACCGGATAGGTGTAGAGCTTGCCGAACTGGCTGACGTTGACGATCGCGGGGGTGAGCGTCGTCTCCGCGAGATTGGCTCCTGTGCGCGCCGGATCGTAGCGGTTGGTGAGGACGTCGCGCTGCGCCAGGAGCGCGATCGGCAGCAGCAGGGCGGCGGCCACCAGTGCTGCCGCAGGGCGGCGGGCGGAGGCCAGGGAGCGGCCGAGCGTACGCGTGCGCTCCGCGATTGACGACCTTGAGATCATTAACAGGACTCCGCGATCGGTTGGGCGGGCCCGCGGATGGGCCGGCAGTTGGACGCGAGACTCTTACGATACGGCACGGGCGCAGCAGAGCTTGCAAAGGCAGAGCCAGAGGCAGGCACGCAGATAGGCCTGATTTTGAAGGGATCTGGCAGGGGACCAAGGTCCTGGTTTACCAGGTTCCAAACTGCCAGGGTGCTAATAGTGGCAGAAACAATGAGAGCTGGGGACGAACTCGGGCCGCACGGGGCGGCCCGAGTCGTGTGAACGTGGCCTACGGACTAGTCGCTGACACCATCTTGACGCTGCACGTTGATCATCACCTACCGCGGCTGCATCGCGACCACACCCTGCGCGCGCGTGCCGACGGGCAGAACCTCCAGCGGCACGAACGAGTGGGCATTCTCGGACAGCCGTCCCGTCGCGTCGTTGATCGCCAGCGCATGCAAATAGTTGCCTTCGCCGAGCGGCGTGTCTTCGGTCGCGCGCTGCGTGACGACGTAGAGGTAGGTCTCGGTGGGATCCAGGGCGATCTGGAAGGAGCTCCCATTACCTCTCAGGGCCAGCCGCTGGACTTCTACGGGATGGAGCGGCGACGACGTGTCATAGACCGAGATGGACCTGTCGCCGGTGTTCGAGGTGTACATGCGCGTGCCAGCCCCGTTGACGGTGAGCCAGCAGACGGCTGCGCCCGAGTTCGGCACCGACCGGACAAATGTGAGGCGTCCGCGATCGTCGTAGGTGTAGACACCCACCTTGTTCACCGTCACGAATCCCACGTAGACGATGGGTTGCGCCGGGTGCGTGGCCAGCCCCAGCGGCAGCGCCGGCGTCGCACCGTTGGCCTCGAAGGCCGGGGGCGCCACGAGGCCCGTCTGTAAGAGAGCGCCGTTGGGCCGCACGAGGAATGACCGGAGGAGTCCGCCGAGGAAATCGGCGCCAAAGATCAGACGCTTGCTCGGGGACACCAGGGCCTGCGTCGCCGAAATCGACTGGTCGATGGGCTCGGTCGAGAGCAGTGCGGTGAGCTCGCCGCGCGGCGTCACGCG
>JAYTEJ010000137.1:0-3280 GCA_043735365.1 Acidobacteriota bacterium | reverse complement strand
ACGAGTTCATGGCCCACGGCGAGATCAGCGAGGACTGCCTCTACGCCGCTGTCTGGACGCCGGCGAAGACGGCGTCCGAGCGGCGCCCGGTGTTCGTCTACATCTACGGCGGTGCCAACGTCGAAGGCTCGACCGCCGTTCCGCTCTACGACGGCGAAGGGCTCGCCCGCAAAGGCCTCGTCGTCGTCACCTTCAACTACCGGGTCGGCGTGCTCGGGTTCTTCACGCATCCGGCGCTGCGCGAGGAAGCGGAGTATCACGCCTCCGGCAACTACGGGCTGCTCGATCAGATTGCCGCGGTGCGCTGGGTGCACGACAACATTGCGGCCTTTGGCGGCGACCCCGCACGCGTGACGATTGCCGGCCAGTCGGCCGGCGCCAGCGCCGTCCACAACCTCACCGCGTCGCCACTGGCGAAGGGCTTGTTCCAGCGGGCGATCGCCGAAAGCGGCTCGAGCCTGGCGTCCGCCGGCCGCGGCGGCCGGACCATGGCGGAGCAGGAAGGCGACGGGGTCCGGCTGGCCGAGGCCAAAGGGGCGGTGTCGCTCGCGGCGCTGAGGGCGATGCCGTGGCAGGAGGTCGTCGCTCCGGTCGCCGCTCCCGCGAACGGGGCCGGGCGCGGCCAGGCGCTGCGCTACGGTGTGGTCGTCGACGGTTATGCCCTGCCCGCCCCGGTCCAGGAAATCATCGCCGCGGGCCGGCAGAACGACGTCGCGACCCTCACCGGCAGCAACGCCGATGAGAACGGCGCGGTGCCGCATCCGACGGTCACCGCCGAGGCGTTCAAAGAGGAGGCGCGCCGGCGCTTCGGCGATCGGGCCGACGAGTTTCTGGCGCTCTATCCCGCCGCGGCCGACGAGCAGGCCCGCGCCTCAGCCAACGACAGCGCCCGTGACCTGGCCCGGACCTCCACGTATCTGTGGGCGTTGAAACGTGCCGAGACCGCGAAGACGAAGGTGTTCACTTACTTCTTCACCCACCCGCTGCCCGGCCCCGGCCTCGAGACCTTCGGGGCCTTCCACACCTCCGAGGTTCCCTACGTCCTGAACACGCTCAATCGATCGGATCGCCCCTTCACCGAGGCGGACCGGCGGATTGCCGCGACGCTGTCCTCCTACTGGGCGAACTTCGCGACCAGCGGCGACCCGAACGGCCCCGGCCTGCCGCGGTGGCCGGCGGTGGACCGGACCTCGGCAACCACGATGGAGGTCGGCGACGCGTTCAAGCCGATTCCGGTGGCGGGCAGCCCCGAGAAACTGGCCTTCGCCAGGCGCACGCTGCAGCCCGGTTCCTGAGCGTGGCGTCTCCGGAAGGCGGTGAGGATCGCATACCGCCGGCTGCAGTATCCTGAAGGGCATACGGCCACAAGGCGATGGCGCTCACCCCGGAGGTCGTCGATCGAATCCACCGGATTCCGGGGACCATCCTCGGCACCTCGCGCGGCAAGGAGGATCCGATTGTCGCCGTGGACACGCTCGATCGCGAGGGCATCAACATCCTGTTCGTGATCGGCGGCGACGGCTCGCTGAAGGGGGCGCACCGGATCTGGGAAGAGGCCGACCGCCGCGGGCTGAAGATTGCCGTGGTCGGCGTGCCCAAGACGATCGACAACGACATCAACTACGTCTACAAGACGTTCGGTTTCGACACCGCGGTGGAGCAGGCGACCCGGGTGCTCGACTGCGCGCACGCCGAGGCCCGCAGCCACCCGCACGGGGTCGGGCTGGTGAAGATCATGGGGCGCGATTCCGGGTTCGTGGTGGCGTTCGCGGCGCTGGCGAGCCGCGACGTCAACTTCGCGCTGATTCCCGAAGTGCCGTTCGAGCTCGAGGGGGAGCGCGGCCTGCTGCGGCGGCTGCACGAACGGGCTGGAGTCGCGCGACCACGCGCTCATCGCCGTGGCGGAGGGGGCCGGCCAGTCGCTGATCGGACCGGAGAGCGAGAGCACGGATGCCTCCGGCAACCTGCGTCCGCTCGACATCGGCGTCTTCCTGCGCGACCAGATCGCCGCCTATTCGACCGGCAGCACATCGAAGTGAATCTCAAGTACATCGACCCGAGCTACACGCTGCGCAGCGTCCTCCCCAACGCCAACGACAGCATCTATTGCGACAACCTGAGCCGCTACGCGGTGCACGCGGCAATGGCCGGCAAGACCGACATGGTCATCGGCCTGTGGCACAACGTCTTCACCCACGTGCCGATGGCGCTGGCGATCGCGCAGCGCAAGATGATCAATCCCGGGAGCACTCTGTGGCTGAGTGTGCTCGAGGCCACCGGCCAGCCCCGCGACCTGTGCTGACTCCGGCAAGAGACCCGGCGCCGGCGCTCCTGAGCCGGGCCCGGCGCCCCGTGCGATAATCCGCGCCATGCGACACATCTTCCAAACGCTCGGCGTCTCGGTGCTGGCCGCCGCGGCGATGCTCGCGGCGGCGCCTCCGGCCGCCGCGCAGCGCGGCCCCGCGCCGGAAAGCCTCCGGCCGGCAGCCGCCCCGCTTGGGGCGTTCGCGAGCCATGGCGACGTCGGCTCTCCGAAGATTGCCGGGAGCGCCGCCTACAATCCGCTCTCCCAGGACTATGCCCTCTCCGCCGCCGGCGCGAACATGTGGGCGGCCCGCGACGAGTTCCAGTTCGTCTGGCGGCCGATGACCGGGGACTTCTTACTGCAGACCCGCGTCGAGTTCCTCGGACAGGGGACCGACCCGCACCGCAAGGCGGGCCTCATCATTCGACCGAATCAGGATGCCGATGCTCCCTACGTCGATGCCGTCGTCCACGGCGATGGCCTCACCTCGCTGCAATACCGGCTGACCAAAGGGGGCGTGACGGCGGAGAAGGCGCTGCCGTTCAAGGGGGCCGACATCCTGCAGATCGAACGCCGCGGCCGGAGCTTCATCGTCTCGGCGGCGAAGTTCGGCGAGCCGTTCACCAGCGTCGAGCTGCCGGACCTCGATCTCGGCGACGCGGTGCTCGCCGGCCTGGCGCTCTGCTCGCACAACCCGGACGTCGTCGAACACGCGGTGTTCAGCGGCGTGCGGATTGTCCGCCCGGCGAAGGACACCTTCGTGCCCTACCGCGACTTCATCGGCAGCGTGCTCGAGGTCCTCGACCTCCCCAGCGGCCAGCGGCGCATCCTGGCGCAGTCGGATCGCCCCTTCGAGGCGCCCAACTGGACACGGGACGGCAGCGCCCTGATTCTCAACCGCAGCGGCCGCGCCGAAGGATGGGGCACGCTGCTGCGGTTCGACCTCGCTACCCGCCAGGAGACCACCATCGACAC
>JAYTEJ010000136.1:0-5714 GCA_043735365.1 Acidobacteriota bacterium | reverse complement strand
GCGACGCCGGAGACGATCTGCACCCGCCCGTGGTCGACGTGCTGCGCGACCACGACGGCGCGGCGGCTGAAGGTTCCCGGAGAAGTCTCGACGTAGACGATCGACTCCTTGCCGTCGCGGATGAGGACGGCAGTGGTCGGCAGCGTGATGTCGGGGCGTGAGACGTCGATCCGGGCGCGGCCGTACATTCCCGAGCGCAGCCCGGACGCGCCGGCGTCGAGGACGATGCGGACCGGCGCGGTGCGCAGGCCGCTGGCGATGACCGTGCCGATCGACGAAACGCGGCCGGCGATCCGCGCGGTGCTCCCCGGCAGCTCGACGGTGGCGCGGGTGCCGCTGCGGATGGCGCCAAGGTCGCGCTCGAAAACGTCGGCCACCACCCAAAGCGAGGAGGAGTCGCCTATTTCGAGGATCGGGTCGGCGCCCTGCGCCACCTCCATGCCCGGGCTTGCCTTGCGGGTGATGACCGTGCCGGCGAGCGGCGCCCGCAGCACCACCGCGGTGGCCGTGCCTGGCCCGATGAACGCGGCGTGCGCCTGCGCGCTGGCGAGCTCCGACTCGAGCGCGGTCAGACGGGTTTCGGCCGCGAGCTTGTCGCGCTCGATGCCCACTCCCTGCTGGAGCATCCGGACCTGCCGTTCGAGATTGGTCCGCGCCTCGCCGCGATTGGCGTCGGCGCTGTTTACCGCCGCCCGCAGCGTCGCGGCGTCGGGGCAGTCGAGGGTGACCAGTGGGTCACCACGCTTCACTTGGTCACCGGTGCGGACGTGGACCTTGATGACCCGGCCGCTGAGCGGCACGCCGATTTGCGATACCGCCCCTTCCCGGAACTCGACGTGCGCCGGCGCGCTCACGGGAGAGCCGGTGACGGCTCCGCCGACGGTTTCGACGCCGATGAACTCCCGCGAGGCATCCGGCACGCGAATGGTGCCTGCGGGAGCGGACGCGGCGGCTGGCGACGACGACACCGAATCGGCCGCCGGCCTGCCGCGGGCGGAGCAGGCGGCGACGACGAGAACGAGCAGCAGGTTTGCCGAGCGCAGAAGGAGGGGGCGAATCATGGTATTGGCCGTGCAACCTCCGGACCCCGGACACCAGATCATTAAGACGTTTGTTTGTAGCTGGTTAGGGGGAAAGCATGCGCCGCTGGCTGCGAGCACAATTGAACCATGTGAGCATTTCTGTCACACTCAGCCCGGTGCAGGTCTCGACCAAACTCGCTGTGGCGCTGACCCTCACGAGCACGGTGATCCTCGGGTTATATGGAGTGCGGCAGCTGCGGCAGCAGGAGCGCGATCTGCGCGGTGCGGCGGAGCATGATTTCCGGCTGCTTGGCACCGCGGTGCAGGTCGAAGTGGAGAACTCGATCCGCGACGGTCAGGTGGCGGACGTCCGCGAGATCGTCGAGGCGCTCGAACTGAACGACTCGGCGGTCGACGTCCTGGTGTTCGATGCGAACGGCGTGCTGCAGGCCAATTCACTCGGCAGCGAGGCCTCCGTGGAGCTGGTTCGTCCGGGCCTCCGCACCGCCGGGTCCGCCACGGCGGCGGATATCCGCTACGAGCGCCTGATGGGGGTCGAGAGCCTGGTCGGGTTGTTCCCACTGCGCGATGACGGCGGCGTCAGCCTGGGCCGCGTCGCGGTAATCTGGCCTCTCAACGAACTGCGGCGACAGCTGCGCGCCACCGCGGTCAGCGCAGTGATCTCGAGCCTGACCCTGATTACCGGCATCACCGCGGTCGGCTGGATCTTGTCGCTGCTGCTCGTCCGGCGCCCGCTGCAGACGCTGACCCAGGCGATGCGGTCGGTCGAGGCCGGCAACTGGGTCACCCGCGTCAGCTTTCACGGCGGCGACGAGGTCGGCGCGGCGCTGGCGCAGTTCAACGCCATGCTGCACGAGCTCGGCGAGGCCCGCCGCCACCTCGTCGAAGCCGCGGAATCGCGCGAGGCGCTCGAGGCCGGATTGCAGCGCCTCGACAAGCTGGCGACGGTCGGTCAGCTGTCGGCCGGGCTGGCGCACGAGATCGGCTCGCCGCTGCAGATTCTCAACGGCCGCGCCCGCGCCATCGCCGCCCGAACCGACGTGCCCGCCGATGTGCAGCGCTCCGCCCAGATCGTCGCCGGGCAGTCGGACCGCATCGCGGGGATCGTCGAGCGGCTGCTCGGCTTCGCGCGGCGCAAGGCCCCGCACATCGCCGACGTCGACCTTCGCACCGCCGTGGGGGCGATCATCGAGCTGCTGTCGCCGGAAGCGAAGCGGCGCTCGGTCCAGCTGACGTTCCAGTGCGCCGAGGGACTGCCCCACGTGCTCGCCGATGCCGACCAGGTGCAGCAGGTGACGATGAATCTCCTCAGCAACGCGCTGCGGGCCGCAGCCAATGGCATGGTGCGGGTGCGGCTGCAGGCCTCGACGTTCCGGCGCGCGGAGACCGGCCCCGCGGTGCCCTCGGTGTCGCTGATGGTGGAGGATGACGGCGAAGGCATTCCGGAGCCGGTGCGGCGCCGGATCTTCGAGCCCTTCTTCACGACCTGGAGCTCGAGCGGCGGGACTGGGCTGGGCCTGGCGGTGATCAAGTCGATCGTCGACGAACACGGTGGCGCCATTGACTTCACCTCCGCGGGCGGCGCCGGGACGCGCTTCACGGTGCACTTCCCGGTTGCCGGGCCGGAGCGGATGACGGCATGACGGTGGCCGCGGCCAGGCTGCTGATCGTCGACGACGACCCCGGGGTGGTCGAGTTCCTCTGCGAGGCCTTGAACGAGCGGGGGTTCGCCGCCGAGGGCTGCACCTTGCCGCTGGAGGCGCTGGCGCGCGCCACCGGCGAGCCATTCGACCTGGTCATCACCGATCTGGAAATGCCCGAGATGCGTGGCACCGACCTCTGCGCCGCGATCCTGGCGGAGAAGCCGAGCCAGCTGGTGCTGCTGATCACCGCGTTTGGCAGCATCGAGCTGGCGGTGGCCACGGTGCGGGCCGGCGCCTGCGACTTCGTTCCCAAGCCGTTCAAGATCGAGGCGCTCGTGTTCGCCATCGAGCGGGCGTTGCGCGATCGCCAGATGCGCCGCGAGATCGTCCGGCTGCGCGCCGCGGTGCCGATGGTGGACAGCGGCGCGCTGGTGGCGAGGAGCCCGCAGATGACCAAGGTGCTCAATCTGGCGCGGCGGGCGGCGCAGGGCAGCGCCACCGTCCTCCTCACCGGCGAGACCGGCACCGGCAAGAGCGCGGTGGCGCGATTCATCCACGAGGCTGGGGCGCGCAAGTCCCGGGTGTTCCTCGACGTCAACTGCGCTTCGCTGCCGGCGACGCTAATCGAGAGCGAGCTGTTCGGCGTACGCCGCGGCGCCTACACCGATGCCCGCGAGGACCGGACCGGGGCCTTCGCCGCCGCCGGCAGCGGCACGCTGCTCCTCGACGAGATCGGAGAGCTGCCGCTGGAGGTTCAGGCGAAGCTGCTCAACGTGCTTGAAAGCGGCCGGGTGCGGCCGCTCGGCGGCACCACCGACGTCCCCATCCTGGCGCGGCTGGTGGCGGCGACCAACCGTCCGCTCGAGAGCCAGCTCCGGGAAGGACAGTTTCGGCCCGACCTCTACTACCGCCTCAACGTCATCCGCATCGAAGTGCCGCCGCTCCGGGAGCGCCGCGAGGACATCATTCCGCTGGCCGAAGTGTTTCTCAGCCGCGCCAGCGAGCGGCAGTCGAGGGCGGTGAAGGGGATTGCGGCGACGGCGATGCGCCGCCTGATGGCCTATCACTGGCCCGGCAACGTCCGGGAGCTCGCCAATCTGCTCGAGCGTGCGGTCGCGCTCGGGGATCACGACACGGTGGTGCCCGAAGATTTGGATTTCCCGGACGACGGGCATGTCGAGCCGCTGCTCGCCGGAAGTCCCTCCGGCGACGTGCCGCTCGAGGAAGTGGAGCGCGCCTACGTCCGCCGCGTCCTCGAGGCCCGCGGCGGCAACAAGGCCGCGGCCGCCCGCAGCCTGGGGATCAATCGGCGGACGCTGTCGCGCAAGCTGCGCGACGGTGCGTACCGAAAGGACCGGTAGGGTCACAGGCCGGTGCCCCGATCCCGGATCTCTACGCGGATGTCTTCAGGCGGCGCTCTCCGCCAATGTCAACGGCCAGCAGCGCGGCGCGGACAACACCCGTATCGACGGCTTGGCCGACGGGCTGGTGACGATGCCGCACCACGGTCTACGTTCCCGCGGTCGAGAGCAGCCAGGAAGTGAGCATCGCGATCAACAATGTCGACGCCGAGCAGGGCAGGACCGGGGGGGCGGCAGTCACCGTGATCACCACATCCAGGCTCAATCATCCTGGCGCGGCGTGTGGGCTGCGTCCGGAGCCACATCCACGGCCGCCGCGTCGTCAGCCCGCAGATATCCCGCGGTCCGCGGATTCCGCATCCAGAGCGCCGTCACCAGCGCAAGCCCTCCGAACGCCGTCACATACCAGAAGAACGCCGCCTCGTGGCCGCGGGACTTGAGCCACAGCGCGGCGTATTCCGCGGTGCCGCCGACCAGCGCGTTGGCGACGGCATAGGGAAGCCCGACCCCGAGCGCCCGGACCTCGGCCGGGAAGAGCTCGGCTTTCACCAGGCCGCTGACCGCGGTGTAGAAGCTGAGCCCGGTCAGCGCCGTCAGCACGAGGCCGAAGGCGGCAGCCGGCGTGGTGACGCGCCCGAGCGCGTGCATCAGCGGCAGCGTCGTCAGCGTCGCGAACAGGCCGAAGGCGATCATGGAAGTGCGCCGGCCGATGCGGTCGGAGAGGGCGCCGAAGAGCGGCTGCAGCAGCATGAAGACGAGCAGCGCCGCGGTGATCACCCGGCTGGCGGCGCGGGCGTCCATCCCGGCGGTGTTGACCAGGTACTTCTGCATGTAGGTGGTGTAGGTGTAGAAGAGCAGCGAGCCGCCGGCGGTGATGCCGAGGACGGTGGCCAGCGAGCGGCGGTACTGCCAGAGGCCGCGGAGCGTTCCCGCCTGGGCGGAGCGCCGGGACTCGGCGGGCGCGGTCTCGACCAGCGTGCTTCTCAGAACGAGCACGACCAGGGCCGCGACGGCGCCGAGCGCGAAGGGAATGCGCCAGCCCCAGGCCCTGAGCTCCGCCGCCGTCAGCCACGTCTGCAGGACGACCAGCGTCAGTACGGCGACCAGCTGCCCGCCGATCAGGGTCACGTACTGGAACGAGGCGTAGAAGCCGCGGCGGCCGGGGAGGGCGACCTCGCTCATGTAGGTCGCGCTGGTGCCGTACTCGCCGCCGACCGAGAGCCCCTGGACCAGCCGGGCCAGCAGCAGCAGCAGCGGTGCCGCCCGGCCGATGGTCGCGTAGGTCGGCAGCGCCGCGATCGCCAGCGAGCCCGCCGACATCAGCAGCACCGACACCATCATCGACAGCCGCCGGCCATAGCGATCGGCGAGCCGGCCGAACAGCCAGCCGCCCACCGGGCGCATCAGGAAGCCGGCCGCGAAAATCCCCGAGGTATTGAGCAGCTGCGAGGTGCGGTCGCCCGAAGGGAAAAAGGCAGCGGCGAAGTAGAGCGAGGTGAAGGAATAGGCGTAGAAGTCGTACCACTCGACCAGGTTGCCGGAGGAGGCGCCGACGATGGCGCGAATGGTGCTGCCGTTGGTCCGCGGGTGGATTGGGGTCGAGGGCGGCGCGGTTTCGGTCGCGCGGTTCATGACCTGGACCGCAGGCCTGACACTCTGGCGGGCAC
>JAYTEJ010000135.1:0-5066 GCA_043735365.1 Acidobacteriota bacterium | reverse complement strand
GTCGCGCCCTGCTCGACCGCCGTCTGGACGAGATTGATCAGCAGCCGGGTGTCGTCGAACTGGCCGTCGTAGTAGACGACGCCGCCGCGCAGACCGTCCGTCCTGATTGTCGGCAGCCGCCGCAGCGTCTCCTCGCGCGACAGGATCGACGAGTCGCCGAAGCCGTACTTACCGGCGAGCATGTTGTAGACCTTCAGCCCGATGCCGTAGAACGGCGTCTCCCACCAGTCGTAGTTGGGAACCACGAACGGCAGGTTGGCGACCAGGTGCGGCGCATTGCTGCGCAGCATGCCGCGCTCCTTGAGCGCCTCCATCACCAGCGAGATGTTGCCCTGCTCGAGATAACGGACGCCGCCGTGCACCAGCTTGGTGCTGCGGCTCGACGTCCCCTTGCCGAAGTCGCTCTGCTCGAGCAGCAGCGCCGAATACCCGCGCGAGGCGGCGTCGACGGCGATGCCCACCCCGGTGGCGCCGCCGCCGACGATGACGAAGTCCCAGGCGCCCTGGTGGCTGCGCCGGCGCTCGAGCATCCCGGCCCGGGAGAACAGGCCCGGCTCGCTCATGCCTCTCGGCCCGCGGCAATCCAGCCGCGCGAGCGCCCGACGGCCTCGCGCCACCGCTCCCGCAGGCGTTCGGCGTCGGTGCGCGCCATCGACGGCTCGAAGCGGCGATCGACGCGCCACTGCCCCGAGATCTCCGCCGGCGACTTCCAGAAGCCGACCGCCAGCCCGGCGAGGTAGGCGGCGCCGAGCGCGGTCGTCTCGGTCACCGCCGGGCGGACCACCGGCACGCCGAGCAGGTCGGCCTGGAACTGCATCAACCCGTCGTTGGTCGAGGCGCCGCCGTCGACGCGCAGCTCCGCCAGGCGGATGCCCGAGTCGCGCGACACCGCTTCCAGCAGATCGTCCACCTGGTAGGCGATGCTCTCGAGCGCGGCGCGGGCGACGTGCCCTGACGTGGTGCCGCGGGTGATGCCGACGATCAGCCCGCGCGCGTACGGATCCCAGTGCGGCGCCCCCAGGCCGGCGAAGGCCGGCACGAGATAGACGCCGCCGTTGTCCTCGACCGACGCCGCCAGCGCCTCGACGTCGGCGGACCGCGGAATCAGCCCGAGGCCGTCGCGCAGCCACTGCACCACCGCGCCGCCGATGAAGACGCTGCCTTCGAGCGCGTACTCGGTCCGATCGCCAATCTTCCAGGCCACCGTCGTCACCAGCCGGTTGGCCGACGCCACCGGGCGGGTGCCGGTGTTCTGCAGCAGGAAACAGCCGGTGCCGTAGGTGTTCTTGGTCAGGCCAGGGCTGACGCACATCTGGCCGAAGAGCGCCGACTGCTGATCGCCGGCGATGCCGGCAATCGGCACCTCCGCCACCCCCAGGCTGGTGGAGACCTGTTCGTAGACCTCGCTCGAGGACCGCACCTCGGGGAGCATGCTGGCCGGCACCCCGAGCAGCGCCAGCAGCTCGTCGTCCCACGCCAGCGTGTTGATGTTGAACAGCATCGTCCTCGAGGCGTTGGTGACATCGGTGATGTGCACCGCGCCGCTGGTCAGCTTCCAGACCAGCCACGAGTCGACCGTGCCGAAGGCCAGCTTCCCCGCTTCGGCGCGGGCGCGGGCGCCGGGGACGTGGTCGAGGATCCAGCGGACCTTGCTCCCGGAGAAATAGGCATCGATGACCAGGCCGGTGCGCTCGCGCACCATCGCCTCGTGGCCGTCGGCCTTGAGCCGATCGCAGAACTCCGCGGTGCGGCGATCCTGCCAGACGATGGCGTTGCAGACCGGTTCGCCGGTCTCGCGATCCCAGACGACCGCGGTCTCGCGCTGGTTGGTGATGCCGATGGCGGCGATGTCGCGCGGCCGTATCTGGGCGCGCCCGAGCGCTTCGACCGCGACCGAGATTTGCGAGGTCCAGATCTCACGCGGATCGTGCTCGACCCAGCCCGGCCTGGGAAAGATCTGCGGAAATTCCTTCTGGGCGAGGGCGACGATGGCGCCGTCGTGATCGAACACGATGGCGCGCGAGCTGGTGGTTCCCTGGTCGAGGGCGAGGATGTAAGGCACGTCGGCTCCGGCAGCGTCAGTGCGGGCCGGCATGGACCGCAGAGGGCAGTGTAATCGAACTCGCGGGGTGGACAGCGCCGCGGCGCGGGTGCTGTATACTCCCGCAGCCCCCGGCCGGCGGACGGCCGATCACACTGGCGTTCGTTCCCTTGAGGAGTCCATGTCCAAGCGATTGCACGACGACTGGCGCGAACTGTTGGCCGAGTTCCTCGGCACCTTCGTGCTCATCACGTTCGGCGTCGGCGTGGTCGCCCAGTTCGTGCTGAGCGGCGGCGCTGCCGGCAGCTACCTTGCAATCAACGTCATCTGGGGCCTGGCGGTGACCATGGGCTGCTACGTCGCGGGGGGCATCTCCGGGGCGCACATGAATCCCGCGGTGACGATTGGGCTCGCCGTGCACCGGGGCTTTCCATGGCGGAAGGTGATCCCCTACTCGCTGGCGCAGCTCGCCGGGGCATTCGCGGCCTCCGCGGTGGTCTACGGGACCTACTACGAAGCGCTCAACGCCTTCGACGGCGGCATCCGCCAGGTGTCCGGTGCGCAGGGCACCGCCGGCATCTGGGCGACCTACCCGCAGGCGTTCCTCAGCACCTTCCCGGGTGGTGTGATCGATCAGGTCGTGGGCACGGCGCTGCTGATGGGAGTCATCTGCGCGCTCACCGACAAGCGCAACGCGCCGCCGGCGGCGGGCCAGGGACCGATCCTGGTGGGCCTGCTGGTCGTGGCGATCGGCGCCTCGTTCGGATTCAACTCGGGCTATGCGATCAACCCGGCCCGCGATTTCGGGCCGCGGCTGTTCACGGCGCTGGCTGGCTGGGGCGGCGGCGTCTTCCGCGCCGGCCACGGCTGGTGGTGGGTTCCGGTCGTCGCGCCGCCGGTGGGCGCCGTGCTCGGGGGCTGGATTTACGACCTCTGCATCGGCCGGCATCACGGCACTCCGGAGGCAACGGTCGTCGCCGCCGAGCCGGTCCAACCGCCTCAGCGCCTCGGGAACTGATCCGGGTTGTCGGTGAAGACCGCATCGACCCCGAGCGTGTAGAGATACTTTTCCATCTCTTCCCGGACCGACGGGAAGGTCGTCGTCGAGGCCCGGAAGGTCCACAGCGTCACGGTCAGGCCGGCGTCGTGCGCCTGCTTCACCAGCCCGGGCATGCTGTCGACGATCGTCTTGTTCGGCGCCACGCCTGACGCCCACCCGGCAATCTCCTTCAGTTTCTCAGGCGCATCGAGCCGTGCGGCGTCACGCGGCTCGACCAGGAAGACACGGGCGACCTGCGGCAGGTCGCGCGCCAGCTGCCGGAGCGCGGCATCGTCGAACGACTGGATGATGACCGGTGTCTTCGGATTGGCAACCAGGCCGTTCTTCCTCAGCGTCGCCGCCAGCAGCACGTCGGTCCTGATGCCGCGCCGCCGATAGAACTCCGGATCCTTGAGCTCTGGATAGAGTCCCGCCTTGCCGCGGACGAGATCGATCGCTTCCTGGAAGGTGGGGATTCTGGCGCCGGCGAACTTCGGGTCGAACCACTTTCCGGCGTCGAGCCGCTTGATCTCCGCCAGGGTGAAGTCGTTGACCAGCCAGCGGCGGGCCGGGCCCGCCGTTGCGGGGGCTGCCGTTCCCGCCGCGGCCGCCGGCAGGCCCGCCCGGCCGTCTCCCGCCGCCCGGCTGTAACGATCGGGAAAGACCTCCGCGACGTTGGTGGTCCGCTCCAGCGTCAGATCGTGGATGCAGACCAGGGCGCCGTCCTTCGTCACGGCCAGGTCCTGTTCGACGAAATCCGCCCCCTGCGCCATCGCCAGCGTATAGGCGGCAATGGTGTGTTCCGGAGCGTAGGCCGACGCGCCGCGATGCGCGATCAGCGTCTTTTTCGCGACCGGCGGCCCCTGCGCCGCGGCGGTCGCGAGCGCCGCCACGAATGCAGCTCCGAATAGAACGGCGATCGCTTTGATCATGGCGTGACTTTGTAGATATTGCCGGCCGGGGACCGTCTCGCCGCTCAGGCGGTCGCGGCGGCGCGGCTCGTCCGGTACCACTCGATCGTCTGCGCCAGCCCCTGCTCGAAGGTGACGGTCGGCTCGTAGCCGAGCAGAGTGCGCGCCTTGGAGATGTCGGCCTGGGAATCGCGGACGTCCCCTTGACGCGAAGCCGCGTAGCTGGGCTCCAGCGTCCCGCCGATGATGTCGCGCATCGATCGGAACAGCGTATTGAGCGACACCCGCCCGCCGGTGGCGACGTTGATGATCTCGCCGCTGGCCTTCGGCGCCTCGCACGCTTTCAGCACGCCGTCGACGACATTGGCCACGTAGGTGAAATCGCGCGTCTGCTCCCCGTCGCCGTAAATGGTCGGCGGACGGTTCTCGAGCAGGGCGGTGGCAAACACCGAGATCACCCCCGAGTAAGGGGAGGACGGGTCCTGGCGCGGCCCGAAGACGTTGAAATACCGGATGCTGACGGTCTCGAGGCCGTAGAGCCGGGTGAACATCTGCAGGTACTGCTCACCCACCACTTTCTGGAGCGCGTAGGGCGAGAGCGGGCCGGTCGGCATCGCCTCGTGCTTGGGCAGCGTCGGCGTATCGCCGTAGGCGGACGAGGAGGCGGCAAACACCAGCCGCTTCACCCCCGCATCCCGCGCCGCCACCAGCACGTTGAGGGTGGCGTCGACGTTGGCGCGGTTGGAGCTGATGGGATCCTTGACCGAGCGGGGCACCGACGGAATCGCCGCCTGGTGCAGGACATAGTCGCAGCCCTCGACCGCACGTACCGCGAAGTCGGCGTCAGCCAGGTCCCCTTCCAGGAACTCGACGTCAGGAATGTGATCGAGGTTGCCGCGCTTGCCGGTAATCAGCGAGTCGGCCACCCGGACACGATGGTCGCGCCGCTGCAGCTCGGTGGACAGATGGGAGCCGATGAATCCGGCGCCGCCGGTGACGAGATAATGAGCCATACGCTGATCAACCCAAGCAATAAGCGTGCGCGGTCGGCCCCGGGCTCGTCGTCCCCGGGATC
>JAYTEJ010000134.1:0-6196 GCA_043735365.1 Acidobacteriota bacterium | reverse complement strand
TGCGCGGCGCTGGTGATCCTTGGCGTGCTGACCGTCAGGCGCAACGTGGTGTGGTCCAGCCCGGTGACGCTGTGGGGAGAAGCGGTGATCCATGCCGGCGGGATGTGGGAGCCGCACTACGCGCTGGCCGACTCGCTGCGCGAGGCGGGCGACTGCCACCGCGCCATTGCCGCCTATGCGCGCGTCGTCGAGCTGGCGCCAGCGCACCGGGATGCGTATACGAACCTCGGGATCTGCCTGGCGCAGACGGGACAGCTGCCGGAGGCCGAGAGGGCGTTCCGCGACGCGCTCGAGATCGACCCCGGCTTCGTGCGGGGCTATACCAACCTTGGCGCGCTGGCGCTCATCGAGGGGGATGCCGGACGGGCGCGGGATTTCTACGGCGAGGCCCTGGCCCATGACCCCGCCAACGTCTTGGCGCGGCTGCAGCTCGCCAGTCTGTTCGAGCACACCTTCAAGGATTACCATGCCGCGGCGCGGATGTGCGGCGAGACGCGGCAGCTGGCGCCGGCAACGCCGGGGGTCGAGGAGTGCGTGACGCGCAATCAGCGGCTGGCGGCGGAGCGGGATCAGGGCCGATGAGCCGGCGGCTACGGGTGCTCCATGCGATCCACGATTTCCTTCCCCGGCACCAGGCGGGCTCGGAGATCTACGCCTTCGATCTGGCCCGCGAGCAGGGCGCGCGCCACGACGTCTTCGTGCTGGCGGCGGAATACGATCCGTCGGCGCACCACGGCACGCTGCGATGGCGGGCGCATGACGGGCTGGTGGTGATCGAGGTCGTGAACAACTGGGAGTGCGACGGGTTCGAGCGGAGCTATCAGTCGCCGCGCCTCGACGAGCAGCTCGGCCACGCGCTCGACGCGGTGCGGCCGGACGTCGTTCACGTGCATAGCCTGTTCAACCTGTCGTTCGGCCTCCCCCGGCTGGCGCGCGAGCGCGGCGCCTCGGTCGTCGGGACTCTGCACGACTACACCCTCGTCTGTCCGTCGGGGGGGCAGCGCGTGCACGTGGCGGAGGAGCACGTCTGCGAGGAGATCGACGCGGAGCGCTGCAGCCGGTGCTTCGTGCAGTCGCCGCTCTACAGCCAGATGGCCGCCGGCCGGGCAACCCGCCTCCCCGGCGGCCGAATGCTGGGGCGCGCCGCGAAGTGGATGAGGAGGGTGGCGCCTTCGGTCACGGCGGCCGCCGCCGCCACACTCGACGCCGGCCCGGTGACCGCCGGCGACATTCGTCGCCGCCTCGCCCACGCCCGCGGCGTGTTCGAGGCCGTGGACCTCTGGGTCGCCCCGTCCCCTTCACTCGGGGCGGAGTTCGTCCGCCTCGGCCTCGACCCGCGCCGGCTGGAAATCTCCGACTACGGATTCCCGGAGCTCCCGAACCCGGCACCCCGAACCTCGAACCCGGAACCCCGAACCCGGAACCCGGAACCCGGAACCCGGAACCTCTTCCGCGTTGGCTTCATCGGCACCCTGGTCTGGCACAAGGGGGCGCACGTGCTGCTGCAGGCGGCGCGGCTGCTGAAGGGGGAGGTCGAGGTGCACCTCTACGGCGACACCACGGTGTTCCCGGACTACGTCGCGACGCTGCGGCGCCTGGCGTCGGAACTGCCGGTCACGTTCCACGGCCGCTTCGAGCGGGCCGCGGCAGCGGACGTTTACGGAGACCTCGACGCGCTCGCCGTGCCCTCCCTGTGGCCGGAGAACTCGCCGCTCGTCATTCACGAAGCCTTCATGCACGGCGTGCCGGTGATCGGGGCGCGGATGGGTGGCATTGCCGATCTCATCCGCCACGACGTCAACGGGCTGCTGGCGGAGCCGGCGTCGCCGGCCTCGCTGTCGGCGATGCTCTCGAGGCTGACACGGGAACCGGGCCTGCCGCAGCGGCTGTCGGCCGCGGCGCCACGCGTCAAGTCGATCGCCGAAGACGCCGCTGAATGGAACGCGCGCTACGAGCGCGTCCTGGCCGGTGTGCCGGCGGCGTCATGACCGCCCGGCGGGTTGCGGTTGTGGTCCCGACCTTCAATGCCGGGCCGGGATTCGAGGCGGTGCTGGAGGCCATCCAGCGCCATGGTGGCGAGGTCGAGGTCGACATTGTTGCGCTCGACTCGGGCTCGACCGACGGCACGGTCGAGCGCCTGCGCCGCCGCGGCGCGCGGATCCTGACGGTCCCGCAGGGCCGGTTCAATCACGGCGAGACGAGAAACGACGGGTTGGCCTGCGCGGACGGAGAGTTCGCGGTGCTACTGGTACAGGACGCCGTTCCCGCCGCACGCGGCTGGATCGACGCCCTGCTGGCGCCGCTGCGCGCCGACGCGCGCGTCGCCGGCAGCTTCGCGCGTCAGCTGCCGGCACCGGGGGCGAGCCGTCTGACGGTGCACCAGCTCTCGGCATGGATCGCCGCCGGCGAGGCGCCGCGCACCGTTGGACCGCTGACCGGCGACCAGCTCGCCGCGATGACGCCGGCCGCGCGCCATCAGGCCAGCGCCTTCGACAACGTCTGCTCCTGCGTGCGGCTGAGCGTCTGGCGGTCGCATCCCTTCAGGCGGACCGCGATCGCGGAGGATCTCGAGTGGGGGCTCGAGGTCCTGCGGGCGGGATTCACACTCGCCTACGCCCCTGAGGCCGCAGTACGCCATTCACACGAACGCACGGTGCGCTACGAGCTGCAGCGCACCTACCTCGTGCACCAGCGGCTGCAGGCGCTGTTCGGGCTCCAGACCATTCCGACACTGGGGGCGCTGCTGCGCGCCGTCGGCGTCACCGTCCCGTTGCACCTGCGGCTGGCCGCGTCGGAGCCGTCCGGACGTCTGCGCGCCATTCGCCGCGGCCTGGGGCTGGGCGTCGTCTGGCCTCTCGGCCAGTACCTCGGGGCGCGGTCCTCGCGCGACGGGCGCCCGTGGCTGCGAACGGGGCGGATCTGATGCGCATCCTCCTCGTCGTGCACGGCTTTCCTCCGGCGGCCGGCGGCGGCACCGAGGTCTACACCCGCGATCTGGCGCGGGCCCTCGCCGCGATGCCGGATGCGGAGGTCGGGGTGCTGGCGCGGGAGTCGGATCCGGCCCGCCCCGACCTGGCGCTGCGGCGCGCCGCGCCGGGGGCCGTGCGGCTGTTCGTGATCAACAACACCTTTCAGAGCTGCGGGACGTTTGCCGAGAGCTACGAACATCCCGGGCTGCTGGCGGTGGCGGCCGCGGTGCTCGACGAGTTCCAGCCCGATGTCGTGCATCTCCAGCACCTCACCTGCCTGTCGACGCGGCTGCCGGCGGAGATCGCACGCCGCCGGATTCCCACGGTGCTGACCCTCAACGACTACTGGCTGCTCTGCCATCGCGGCCAGCTCTTCGACCTCGACGGCCAGCGCTGCGCCGGCCCCTTCGACGGCGGCTGCGGCCGATGCATTCCACCGGCGGCGCTGCCCGGCCGGGCCGCCTACAGCGCCGGGCGCTTCGTCCGGCGCATGCCGATCCCTGGCGCCGCGGCGGCCGTCAGGATGGCGGAGGCGGCGCTCGATCGCGGCGGCGCCTCCGAGAGAACCCGCGCCGCCAGCACGGGGCGCCTCGCCCACATGCAGGCGGCGGTCGCAGACATCGATCGAATCCTGGCGCCGTCGGAGACCATGGCGGCACGGTTCCGCCGCTTCGGCCTGCCGGCCGGCAAGATGATCCGCTGCGACCAGGGCATCGCGCTCGACGCGTTCAAGGGGCTGCGGCGGACGGCATCGCCGCAGCTGCGACTGGTGTGTGCCGGCGGGCTGATCCCCTCCAAGGCGCCGCACCTCCTGCTCGATGCGGTGGCGCTCCTGCCGCCCGGCTCGGTGGTCGTCGATCTGCTCGGCCCGGCCGGCGCGTATCACGGCCGCCACGATTACGCGGAGTCGCTGACCTCGCGGCTGCGCCACCCGGCCATCCGCCGCCTCGGCCCGGTCCCGCACGAGCGCATGGCGGCGACGCTCTACGACGCCGACGTGGTGGTGGTGCCCTCCGTCTGGATCGAGAACGCCCCGTTCATCATCCGCGAGGCCTTCGCCGCCGGCGCTCCCGTCGTCGCCTCAGATCTCGGCGGCATGGCCGAGATGGTGCGCGACGGCGTCAACGGCCTGCTCTTTCCGCCCGGCGACGTCGAGGCGCTCGCCGGACGGCTGCGGCGCCTGCTCGAAGAGCCGGAGCTGCTCCCCGGGCTCCGCGCCGGCATCACACCGCCGCTGTCGATCGAGGACGACGCCGCCAGCCTGCGCGAGCTCTACGAGACGCTGGTGGCCGGCCGCCCCGCGGTCGCTCGCGCCGTCGCGGCGCCGGCCGTTCCTTCATCGGTCGCCGCCGTGGTGCTCAACTACCGCACGCCGGATCAGACCTGGCTCGCGGTTCGCTCCCTGCAGACCGCCTTCACGCCGCCCGGCCGCATCATCGTTGTCGACAACGGCTCCACCGAAGCCTCGCTCCCGCCGCTGCGGAACCTGCTGCCCGGGGTGGAGATCATCGCCAGCGCCGTGAATCTCGGCTTTCCCGGAGGCTGCAACGCCGGCATCCGCGCCGCGCTCGAAGGCCGGGCCGACTTCATCCTGCTGGTGAACAGCGACGCGGTGCTCGCCCCGGACGCGATCGGCCTGTTACTGGGACGGATGCGATCGGACCCGTCGGTCGGAATTGCGGCGCCGCGCCTGCTGTCGCGCGAAGAGCCGGGCTGGATCGCGTCGTCCGGCATCAGCTACTCGCGGCAGACGGGGCGGATGCGTCAGCTCGGCGCGGGGCAGCGGTCGTCGGCGGCGCCCCCCGCCGGCGGGGCAGAGGCGGTCAGCGGCTGCGTGATGCTCGTCCGCCGCGACGTCTTCGAGCAGGTTGGCCTGCTCGACGAGGCCTATTTCTTTTCCTTCGAAGACATCGACTTCTGCCTGCGGGCAGCGGATCGGGGGCTGCAATCCCGCTGCGTCTCCGAGGCGATTGCCTATCACGAAGGGGGGAGAAGCATCGGCCGCCGCTCGCCGCGCCGCGTCTATTACGCCACCCGCAATCACCTACGGCTCCAGGCCCGCGTCGGGCCGGCGTGGCTTCGGCCGCTGCACGCCGCGCTGGTGGTGGCGCTCAACGCCGCGTATGTGATCTTCACGCCGGAGGCGCCGCTCGTGAGCGGGCTGGCCGCCGTCGCCCGCGGCACGTGGCATCACCTCCTCGGGCGCTACGGGGAGGATCGATCCGGCGGCCTCACGAGAGCCGCGGCGCGCCGTTCTTGAGACGCCTGACTTCCTCGTCGAGCAGCGCGAGCTCCTCCACGAGATGCTCGATCTGCTGCCGCTGCCGCGACGCCACCACCGAAAAGTACAGCGAGACAATGACGACAAACAGCGTCAGCACCAGCAGCAGCACCGCCGGCGGGTAGTGGACATCGAGCACCGACGCGGCAATGTCGAGGACGTGCCGCCACAACGACAGCCCGAGCAGCGCGCAGCCGCAGACAATCCAGATCAACGAGTACTCCTCGGTCAGCGCCCGCCGGCGCACCAGCTCGATGACGGCCGCGAGCAGCGCCGCACTGACCGCGACCGAGACGATCTGGACCGCGTCAGTCACCGGGGGGCCTCGCGACCATTCGCCGGATCGGCACCACCACGAGCGCCAGCGCCGTGCGGGCGAATGCCAGCACGGTGCGCGTCGCCGTCAGCGACGTGCGCCCGGACCGGCGCGGACGCATCCGGATCGGGACCTCGACGACGCAGAGACGATTGCGGTGGAGGAACAGGATCAGCTCCGGTTCTGCGTAGCCGCCGGGATGATGACGGGCGAGCAGGGCGAGCGCGTGCGGCCCGAACAGCCACATGCCCGAGGTCGGATCGGAGACCCGGCGCCCCGTCAACACGCTGAGCATGACGGCAAGCACCGACTGGCTGATCCGGCGGACCCCGGTGTGCGAGGGCCGCGCCAGGAACCTGGAGCCCATCACCGCATCGGCCCGCCCCGAGAGCACCGGCTGCAGCAGGCGGCCGATGTCGCAGGCCCGGTGCTGGCCGTCGCCGTCGATCCTGACGACATAGTGATACCCGGCGCGCGAGGCATAGCGGATGCCGGTGCGCACCGCGCCGCCGACGCCGACGCGTTCCGACAGCGACAGCCATGCGACGCCCAGCCGCGGCAGCAGATCGGCGGTCGCATCCTCCGAGCCGTCGTTGACGATGAGGATGTCGGCGGCCGGCACCGATTGCC
>JAYTEJ010000133.1:0-3359 GCA_043735365.1 Acidobacteriota bacterium | reverse complement strand
GGCCCGCAGGAGCGGCGCCATCGTGGCGAGGATGCTGAGCTCATCATCGACGACCAGGATGCGATGGGTCATGGATACGCAGCCTCCGTCCCCTTCAGGACCCGGCCGGGAACGGCGATGGAGAACGCCGCCCCGCGGGGGTCGACGTTTTGCGCCCAGACGCGGCCGCCCTGGGCGGCGAGCAGTCCGCGCACGATCGCGAGGCCCATGCCCGTGCCGGGAATCCGGTTGCGCAGCGCCTGTCCGCGGTAGAACGGCTCGAACAGCCGCTCGATCTCGGCGGGGTCGAGTCCCGGTCCCTGGTCACGCACGTCGATCCGCAGCCCCTCGGCGTCCGCCCAGGCGCGCACCTGGATCGCGGTATCGGCCGGCGAATATCGCGCGGCATTCTCGAGCAGGTGCGCCACAGCCGAGGACGTCAGCCGCGGGTCGATGTCGACCGTGACGTCGTCGGAGGCGTCCACCTCGACGCGTCTCGTGCCGATGGCGTCCGCCGCGTGGGTCAGCGCCGCGTCCAGCACTTCAGCCGGACTGGTCCTGGCGCGCTCGGCCTGGACCGACCCGGAGTCGATGCGCGCCATGTCCAGCAGTTCGTCGAATAGTCGCGTCAGACGCTCGACCTGCTCACCGGCCACGCGGGCCTGCTCCAGCCGCTGTTCAGGAGTGAGCGCCGGCTCCTGAAAATTGCTGATCGCGGCGCGGATGGCGGTCAGTGGCGTCCGCAGGTCGTGGCTCATCGAGGAGACGAGGGCCGACGACAATTCCGCCCGCTGTTGGGAGAGCTCGGCGATTCGCCGATCGTCGAGAAACTGGGAACGTTCCAGGGCAATAGCCACGATGCCCGCGACGGCGTCGAGGGTGCCGGGCTCGAGGACTCGCCCGCCGACCCCCAGCAATCCGACCGCGCGGGTACCGATCCGGATAGGCGCCAGCATCAATCCGCCGGTGCCGGCGTCGACGGCGCGGTGTCCACCGTACGCCCGTGTCCGGGCATCGAACTCGACCAGCCCGCGCGCGCCGGCAAAGGCGCGATCGAGATCCGCCGATTGCGGTGTTCTCGCGTCGACGGCGCCCTGGTGCACCGTCCAGCCGCCGCCCGGCGATGGCACGCAGATCGCGACGGCATCCAGCTCGAAGCGCCGGGACACGTGGCGGGCGACCGCATCCGTGGCCCCCTCGCCTTCGGTCGTCAACAGGATGTCGCGCGTGAGGTCGAACAATCGTGTCAGCTCGAGGCGCCGGTCCAGGGCGTCGCGCGTGCGGCTGCGCGCCCGTTCCGACAGTTGCCCGGCGACGATGCTGACGATGAGAAAGGCAATGAGCGCCACCCAGTTGTTTGGATCGGCGATGGTGAACGTGCCGACGGGCGGCAGGAAGAAGAAGTTGAAGCAGAGTGTCGCAGCGATCGCCGCCGCCACTGCGGGCACCAGTTCGGTAAACGCGGCGACGAACAGGACCAGCAGCAGGTAGATCATCGCGACGGTGGTCGGATGCTCGAGCGCTCCGGCTCGCATCAGGGCGGTCGCGATCGCGACCCACGCAAGGCTGGCGACCGTCGAGAGACCGTGTCGACGCACCCTTCATCCTAGCCTGACCAGGGAGCGCCGCATCTTTACGCCTTTTTTATGCGGGCCTCAGTACGATCCGGACTGCCAAAGCGCCGGACCTCCGGCGCCCGGGGGAACCAGTGGCCGCCAATTCCGGCGGCCAGGGGCGAATCTCGCCGACCCGCGCCCGAGGCGCGCCGCGGCAGACGAGGACTTCCAACCTCGAGCCCGTCAGCTAACCTCGTCGGCAGATTGGAAGGCACTCGTGCCTGACGGCGGAGCGTATTCTTCGTTCAAGCGGCGGCTTCTCGGCCGTCCCATCCCCAGCAGCCTGGCGCATCACGAGCGCCTGTCGAAGGTCACCGGACTCGCGGTCCTGTCCTCGGATGCCCTCTCCTCGGTCGCCTACGCGACCGAAGAGATCCTCCGCGTGCTGGTCATCGGCGGTCTGGCGACCCTCTGGATGGCGACGCCGATCGGGCTGTTGATCGCGACGCTGCTGGCGATCGTCGGCTTCTCCTACCGGCAGACGATCTATGCCTACCCGAGCGGGGGCGGCGCCTACATCGTCTCGAAGGACAACCTGGGCGTGAACCCGGCCCTGATCGCCGCCGCGGCGCTGCTGATCGACTACACCCTGACGGTCGCCGTCAGCATCGCAGCCGGCGTGGCCGCCGTGACCTCGGCCTTCCCCTCGCTGCACGTCAACCGCGTGGAACTTGCGCTCGTGTTCCTGGCGATCCTGGCGGTCGGCAACCTGCGGGGCATCCGCGAGTCGGGACGGATCTTCGCGATCCCCACCTACTTCTTCATCGGCATGATCCTGACCCTGCTGGGCGTGGGCGCCTGGCGCTACGCGATGGGCAGCATCCTGCCGATCACGGCCGACCATTCGCTGCCGGTCGGGAACAGCACCCTGGGGCTCTTCATGTTGCTGACGGCATTCTCCAACGGCTGCACCGCGATGACGGGCGTCGAGGCGGTGTCCAACGGCGTCCCGGCCTTCCGTTCGCCGGAGGCGAAGAACGCGGTCCAGACGCTCACCACCATGGCGGTCCTGGCGATCGCCATGTTCGTGGGCATCACGCTGCTGGCCCACGCCTACCACGTCGTGCCGTCCGAGACAGAAACCGTCATCTCGCAGATCGCGCGCGGCACCTTCGGCGGACGCGGCACGCTGTACTTCTGCGTACAGCTGGCGACGATGCTGATCCTGGTGCTCGCGGCCAACACCGCCTACGCGGACTTTCCGAGACTGGCGTCGATCGTCGCCCGCGACGCGTATCTGCCCCGCCAGTTCTCCAACCAGGGAGACCGGCTGGCGTTTTCCAACGGCATCGTCGTCTTGAGTGTCTTCGCCGGCATCCTGCTGATCGCGTTCGCTGGCGACACGCACGCGCTGATTCCGCTCTACATGATCGGCGTCTTCATCTCGTTCACCCTGTCGCAGACCGGCATGGTGATCCACTGGCGCCGGCTGCGCGAGGCCGGCTGGCGCATGAGCGCCGCGATCAACGGCCTGGGCGCTATCGCGACGGCCGTCGTGCTGGTCATCGTCGCGATCACCAAGGCGGTCGAGGGGGCGTGGATCATCATGCTGCTCATCCCCACCCTGGTAATCATCTTCAAGGCCACCCACCGCCACTACGCGCACGTGGCGTCGCAGCTGTCGCTCGCGGGCTGGACCGGGGAATCGCCGCAGCACAGCACCGTGCTGATTCCGATCGGCGGCGTCCACCGCGCCGTGCTGCACGCCAACAGCTACGCGCGCAGTCTCTCGGATGACGTCCGCGCCCTGTTCGTCGACACCGA
>JAYTEJ010000132.1:0-8139 GCA_043735365.1 Acidobacteriota bacterium | reverse complement strand
CGCCGTGGCTCGAGGCGCTGGCGATCCATCAGCCGGGTGCCGAACTCCGCCATCAGCGCGACGTTCCACCAGACGCAGATCGCTATCGCGATGGCCAGCGCCGTCCGGCGGAAGGGCGTGCGGCCGGCGTCGACGAGCGCGGCGAGCCCGACGACCAGGAGCAGCGTCAGGGCGACGAAGCGGCGCTGGCCGAAGGCGCCGGCGACGGTCCAGGAGGCTACGGCGCCGCTGACATAGACCTGCAGGGCCGCCATCAGCAGGAGGAAGGTACCGATACGGCGGCGATCGGGCTCGCCGCGGAGCGCCAGCCGCACCAGGCCCGCCAGCGCCAGCGCCGCGAGGGGCGTCCAGATGAGGAAGCCGTGTTCGGGCGAGGCCAGCACCTGGAGGGCGTGCGGCGAGAGCCAGTCCATCTTGCGGGTGACCAGCTCCGAAGGGCGGGGGCGTCCGTTGAGCGCCTGGTACGCCAGCAGCTGCGGCGCGTAGCCGGCGGTGAACGCCAGACAGCCGGCGGCGGCCGTGGCGATCGGGTGGGAGGGGAGCCGGGCGCGGCGGCCTGCCCCCGCCTGTGCGGCGGTCAGCAGAAAATCGAGCGCCGGCGCCACCACGAACAGGGCATCCTGTTCCCGGACCATCGCCACCAGCGCTCCCGAGAGCCCGAGCGCCGCGGCGCCGCGCGGGCTCCAGGTCTCGCGAACGTGCAGCCAGATCGTGACGAAGAGCGCGACCGCGAACGCCGAGCAGGCGTGGGAGAACGGCGGCGCGATGTACATGTAGAAGAGGATGGGCGTGCCGGCCCACACCGCCAGTCCGGCGCGCATCGCGGCGGCGCCGAGGAGCCGCCGCGCCGCGGCGATGGCGAGCAGGATGGCGGCGAAGCCGTAGAACGCCGAGCCGTACGCGACCGCGGCCACGTAGGGACGCGAATAGCCGTCGGCCGGGACGTCCGCGCCGAACGCGCGCGCCGCGCGGACGCCGCCGTCGGCGACGGCGTAGAACGGCGACCACATCACCGCACAGCCGAGGGTGCCGTAGTTGATCCGGCGTCCCGCCGGCGTCCTCAGCTCGAGGAAGGTGTGGTGGAAGTCCTCCGACTGGGCGATGCGGTGGTCGTAGAAATACTGGTACTCGTTCTCGAACGAGACGTCGCGGTCGAACCACAGCGATCGGAGGTAGGAGTAGTACTCGACCTCGTCAGACGAATAGAGGCGCGCAGTCACGGCGGGCAGGGAGCAGGCGAAGAGGATCACCAGCAGCAGCAGCTCCCGCGTCGACAGCCGCAGGTATCCGGTCAGTAAACGGATCACGTGAGGCTACCGCACGGCGAAGGCGAGGTATTTCAGGAGCTGCACCAGGTTGAAGCCGGCGTGGCTGACCACCGGCGCGATGATGCTGCGGCGTGCCAGGTAGAGCACACCCCACAGCGCGCCCAGCATGGTGGTGACGATCATCGCATCGATGCCCTGCTCGATATGGCCGAGGCCGAACGCCAGGCTGTGCAGCAGCACGCCCCATCCGGCCCCGCCGAGATACTGCCCGAACCGGTGGATGATGAATCCCCGCTGGACCTCTTCGCGCACGCCGCCGGCGATCATCACCACCGCGGCAAAGATCAGCGTGTCGCCGCGGTTGCGCAGCATGTCTTCCAGCGGGTTCTGGGCGACGTTGTGCAGCACCGGCGCGAACCGCAGGATCGCCACCAGCATCAGCAGCGCCAGCAGGAAGATCACCGGCAGCACGACGACGCCCAGGAACGCTTCGCGGACGATGCCGGCGGACCCCAGCAGGACGTGGCGGGCGGACTCGTGATGGGCGCGCAGGAAGAAGAGCACCAGCCCGATGACCAGCGCCGCATCCAGGAGCGAGAGCGTGAAGACGAACGGCGGGAAATAGGCGCCGTCGGCCGTGCGCGTCCGCATCCCGAAGCCCTGCAGCACCAGGATCAGCAGCAGTTGCGACGGATACCCGGAGCAGAGCACGACCTCGACCAGCGCGCCGATGCGTTCGAACGGCAGCAGCCGGCGGCGGACCGGCGGCACCGGCAGATAAGGGAGCTCCTGTACGGGCTCGTACACGGAGGGGAACTGTACTACAGAGCGCGAAGAGGATTAGAAGAGGTTCCGGGAACCGCCGCTTAGTTCAGTCTCACTCTAACGGTCAGCGGCGCCGTCAGCCGGATGGTGACGGGCGTCCCGGCCGGCATGCCGACCTCGTCGCCCTTGGTGGAGAGGACCATGGCAGTGCCGGCGCCGCCGCCGATCGCGGCTCCCTTCGCGGCCCCGCCGCCGCCGCCGAGGATGCCGCCGATCACCGCGCCGGCGCCGGCGCCGACGCCGATCTTGGTGGCGTCCTTCTGCTTGGTGGCGCGTGCCGTGCGCGAGTAGGCGGCGGTGCTGATCCGCTCACGCGCCGAGTCGCCCGGCAGATCGATGGTGTTGAAGCGGAACGCGATCGAGGCGCGCCCCTTGACCTTGCCGGCCGGCCGGGCGCTGGTCACGTGTCCGATGAGGGCGGTGCCGGCGGGCAGCGCCTCCACCCCGTCGACCCGAACCGCGGTGCGCAGCTTGCCGCGGACCTCGTCCTCGATGCGGCTGGTGTTGGACGCAATCGTCGAGGTGAGCGCCACCGCCAGGGTGGTGCCGGAGGGGATGGTGACCTCGCGATACTCGGCGGGGCGAGCCGCCTCGCGCGGACGCCGCGAGCCCTGGGAGTCGTCCGCGGGCGTGGCGGTCGCTTTGGCGGTGGCCAGCGCCGCCGCCGGGCCGTCAGCGGCGCGCGGCGCATCCGCCTCGGTGGCGCGGCGAGTCTCGGGCTCGGCGGCATGGACGGTGTCGTCCGTCAGCGGCGCCGCAGCCGCGGTACCTCCGTCCTTGCGGGTGTCGAGGGCGGCAGGGGCGGGCGTGGCGCGCAGCGAGGCAATCTGGGCCCGCAGGACCTGCGTCCTGGTGCCGTCGCGGCCTTCAACCACGACCTGCTCCGGCTTGACGTCGATCAAGCGTCCGGAGACCGCCACGCCATCGGTTTTCTCGATCGTCACGTCGCTGCCCTCGGGAATGTCGAGGGCGTCTTTCGACGCGCATCCAACCAGGGCGGCCGTCAGTCCGAGCGCAAGCCAAAGATTTTTCATGAATATCTCCTGCGGCACAGTTGCAATGGGTGTGCCCATCGCGGGCCCCGCGCAGGCCGCCGGAAGACGGCAATTATGGATGAGTTGTGGTAGGAATGGGCTGACCGGCGGACAGAACGCAGTATCGGCGTGTAAGCCTTACCCACGGGTGTTAGGCTTGAGGTGTAGCAAGGTCGATGTCCGAAGCCACAGAACTGCAATCCCCCGCCCCCGAACGGGTCCTGATCGTCGAGGACGATCCGGCCACTCGTACCGGTCTCGCCGAGCTCGTCCAGGCCTGGGGTTTCATGACCGACGAAGCCGCCGATGGCGAGGCGGCCATGAGCAAGGTGACGACGTTCCGTCCGGCGATCATCGTCAGCGACCTGGTGATGCCGCGGATGGGAGGGCTCGAGCTGCTGCGCGCGCTCCACGATCAGCTGACCGACCTGACCTTCATCCTGCTGACCGCCCAGGGCACGGTGGACAGCGCCGTCGATGCCATCAAGGACGGCGCCTACGATTATCTGAGCAAGCCGGTCGATCCGCAGCGGCTGCAGATTCTGCTGCAGAAGGCGGTCGAGCGGCAGGAGACGCTGCGCGAGGTGCGCCACCTGCGCCGCCAGCTGCGCGAGCAGGGCAGCTTCGGCCGGATCATCGGCAACAGCCCCGGCATCCGCACCGTCTACCGGGTGATCGAGCAGTCGGCGCCGACCTCCGCCTCGGTGCTGATAGCCGGCGAGTCGGGCACCGGCAAGGAGCTGGTCGCCCAGACCATCCACGAGCTCAGCCCGCGCGCCACCTTCCCCTTCGTCGCCATCAACTGCGCCGCGATTCCGGAGACGCTGCTCGAGAGCGAGATCTTCGGCCACGAGAAGGGGGCCTTCACCGGCGCCACCGACCGCCGCACCGGCGTCTTCGAGCTGGCCCACCGCGGCACGCTGTTCCTCGACGAGATCGCCGAGATGACCCCCGCGACCCAGGTCAAGCTGCTGCGCGTCCTGCAGGAGCGCGTCTTCCGCCGCCTCGGCGGGCGCCAGGAGATCTCGGTGGACGTCCGGGTCATCGCCGCCACCAACGTCGTCCCGCAGGACGCGGTCAACAGCGGCAAGCTGCGCGAGGATCTCTTCTACCGGCTGAACGTGTTCGCGCTCGATCTGCCGCCGCTGCGCGCCCGGCGGGAGGACATTCCGCTGCTGGTGCAGTCGTTCCTGAACGAGTTCAACAAGGTCAACAGCAAGGCGGTGCGCGCCGTCGATCAGGAAGCGATGTACCTCCTCGAGCGCTATCCCTGGCCCGGCAACATCCGCGAGCTGCGCAATGTCATCGAGCGCGCCACGATCCTGGCCGACCGCGAGTTCATCGAGCCCAGGCACCTGCCGCCGACGCTCATCACCCGCGGCGGGGAATCGCTGCCGACGCTGACGCTGTCGCCGGGGACGACGGTGGACGAGGCGGAGCGGCGGCTGATCCTGCTGACCCTCGACCACACGCGCAACAACAAGACCCGCGCCGCGGAGATCCTCGGCATCAGCCTCAAGACGCTCCACAACAAGCTCAATCGCATGAAAGACGAAACCGGGGCGAGGCATTAGCCGGCGGCCGATCGCGTGATGTCGATCAAAGCCAAGCAGGTTGCCGGCGTCACGACGCTGGTGGTCGTGGTGGTGCTGGGACTGAGCGCCTACCACCTGGCGGCGCTGGCGCGGCTCAGTCTGCAGGAGACCGCGGCCCGCGGTCAGATGCTGTCCCAGGCGATCTTCCAGCGCGCCCGCCAGGTCGTCGCCGAGGGGGGCGCCGATCCCTATGCCGCGCTGCGCGCCGACGGCGGTGTGCGATCGATGCTCGAGTCGAGCGTCGGCTATTCCGAGAACGTCACCTATGCGGCGATTGTCGACAAGGACGGGGTGGCGGTGGCCCACCTGTTCCCCTCGCTCGAGGGGCGGCCGATGGCGGAACAGGAAGACCTGGTGCCGCTGGTCCACGCCGGCGCCATCGCGCAGCTGCGCGCCGTCTACTCCGACCGGACGTTCGAGATCCGCCAGCCGATGCTCGCCGGCGACCACCAGTTTGGCGCGATTCGCATCGGCGTCTCGACGCTGCTGGTCCGCAACGAGCTGCGCCGCGCGCTCTGGGGAGCGGCCGGCACCGTGCTGGTGGCGCTGGCGGTGTCGTCGCTGTTCGCGATGCTGCTGTCGCAGTGGATGCTGCGGCCGATCCACGTGATCCAGAGCGGCCTCAGCCGCCTCGGCCGCGGCGAGCTCGACGTCCGCCTCGACCTGCCCGAGCAGGAGTTCCGCGATCTGGGCAGCTCGTTCGACGCGGTCAGCCAGCAGCTCTCGGCGATGGGGCGCGGCGCCGCCGAGCCGGCGGCAGGGCTGGTGCGGCAGCCGTCCACCGACCTCGAGTCGGTGATCGACAATCTCGAGGATGCGGTGGCGCTGTTCTCCCCGCGCGGCGAAGTCATCTTCAGCAATGCGGCGATGAACGCGCTCCACGGCGGCCCGATCAACGACCTGCCGGCGCAGCATCCGCTGCGGCAAATCGTCGAGCGGACGCTGGCGGGGCGGAAGTCGCAGGGGCCGGTGTCGCTGGCGGTCCGTCCCAGGGAGGCGCCGGGCGGCGGCGACGGCGACGGCGCGGACGCGGCGGATCGGCTGGTCATCAGCCACGCCATCACCGACGCCGGCGGCCGCTTCATCGGCGCGATGCTGGTGGCCCGCAACCTCGCCTATCTGAGCCAGGTCCACTCGACGCTCAATTACTCGCGCAAGCTCGCCGCGCTCGGGCGGCTGATGGCCGGAGTCGCGCACGAGGTCAAGAATCCGCTCAACGCGATGACCATTCACCTCGAGCTGCTCAAGCAGAAGCTGACGCGGCAGCAGCTGGTGGCCGCCGGCGGCGGCGCGGCCGCCGCATCCGGCGGCTCGGACGTGGCCAAGCACGTCGACGTCATCGCCAAGGAAATCCGGCGACTGGATGAAGTCGTCAACGGCTTCCTCAAGTTCGCCCGGCCCGACGAGCTGAAGCTGCAGCCGGTGCGGCTGGCGACGCTCATTTCCGACGTCGCCACCACCGCCTCGGCCGAGGCCGAGCGGCGCGGGATCACGCTCTCGGTGGATTGCCCCAGTCAGCTGCCGGAGATCAACGCGGACCCGGGTATGCTCGGGCAGGCGCTGCTCAATCTCGCGCTCAACGGCTGCCAGGCGATGGCCGACGGCGGCACGCTCAAGATTGGCTGCCGCGCCGGGAGTCGGCGCACCGTCCATGTCGATGTCGAAGACACCGGCGTCGGCATTCCACCCGAGCATCTCGGGCGCATCTTCGACCTGTATTTCACGACCAAGGAAAAGGGGAGCGGCATCGGGCTCTCGATGGTCTACCGCATCGTCCAGCTGCACGACGGCGAAGTCGAAGTGCAGTCCACGCCGGGCCGCGGCACGCGGTTCCGGTTGATTTTCCCGCAGGCCTGAACGACGAGGCATGGTGATGAGGAAACTGCTGCTGGTGCTGGCGGTCGCGGCCGTCGCCGCCGGGTGCGCTTCCGCGCAGGCGAAGTCGCCGGCGGACCACACGACCCTGGAGGTGCCGCCCGTGCCGCCGCGGGTGATCGAGGCGCTGCCGGTGGCAGCAGCGCCGCCGGAGCCGGTCGAGGATCTGCCTCCGGTGGCGGCGATTCCGCCGCGCCCCCGTCCGGCGCCCGCGTCGGCGGCGCGTGACACCACCAGGATCGACCCAAAGGCTGCCGAGGCCGCTCCGGTGGAGCCCCCTCCGGCGGCGGCGCCGCCGCCGCCGCCCGCGCCGCAGCTGCGCACCCCGGGGACCATGGACGGCGCCGAGGCGGCGCGCCAGGTCAATGACGTGATCGGCCGCGCCAGGCAGGCGCTGGGCTCGATCGACTATCAGCGGCTGTCATCTGAGCGGCGATCGCAGTACGACAGCGCGCGGCTGATGCTCACCCAGGCTGACGACGCGGTGAAGGCCTCGAACTTCGAATTGGCGAGGAAACTGGCGGAAAAGGCGGATGTGCTGGCCACTGAAATGAAGGGGCGATAGCTCATCTTGAGATGACGCCGCTGGCCGGCCGCCTCAAAAAGGCGAAGGCGCCTCGCCCGAAAATTTAGGTCGTTCAGAAGAAGGCCGCGTCATTCCGTGCAAATTGTCAATATCTTGCGCCTGACCTAATTCGAAGGCACAATATCTGGTAGATCCGGCCTTGACAACCAGGGGAACAGGGTCCATATTCGTCTGCCAGCGCAAACAGACCTGACCGGGGACTTCCCAGCCCTCGACAGCAGCCGGGCGATCAGCCACAACATGTTATTGCGCAGGGGGTTCCCTGCGGGCTGATGGCTCTTGCGGGGTCTGCGCGCGCCATCAGAAAATTTTCATTCAGGGTCCGGGCCTCGGGGTCTGGTCTGGACTCGCGTTTCGGAGGGAAGATGCAGAGAGGCGCTGCTCCGCAGGTGGAGTCCACCAGCACGGAGACCGCGGCGCGGACGCCGGCCACCGGGTCGGCGAATGTGCCGGGGCTCGAGTACGACCGTTTCTTCACCCGCGAGGGGCTCGATCCGTTCGACGAGGTCGAATGGGATGTCCGCTCCGCCGTGATCGGGAACGAGAAAGGCAACGTTGTTTTCGAGCAGCGCGACGTCGAAATCCCCCGGTTCTGGTCGCAGCAGGCCACCAACATCGTCGTCTCCAAGTACTTCCGCGGCACCATCGGCACCCCCGAGCGTGAGCGCAGCGTCAAGCAGCTGATCGGCCGGGTGGTGGACACCATCACCGGATGGGCGGTCAAGCAGCAGTACTTCGCCAGCGACGACGACCTCCAGGCTTTCAGCGACGACCTCAAGCACCTGCTGGTGTATCAGAAGGCGGCGTTCAACAGTCCGGTGTGGTTCAACGTCGGCTTCGAGAAGGCGCCGCAGTGCTCGGCGTGCTTCATCAACGCCGTGCAGGACACGATGGAGTCAATCCTCGGTCTGGCGAAGACCGAGGGCATGCTCTTCAAGTTCGGGTCCGGCACCGGC
>JAYTEJ010000131.1:0-1967 GCA_043735365.1 Acidobacteriota bacterium | reverse complement strand
GAGCCGCACCTCGAACCCCGTCGTCATCCCCGCACCAGAGGGCACGGTCAGCGGGTGGGGGCGGGGGCGGGAACTTCCTTGTAGCCGGAGGGAATCTCGAAGAGCTCCGGCGCGTCCGGCTGTTCGGCGATCTCGGTCACCACCGACCGAAGCTCGACTCCCCCGAGGCGGAGGGTCTGGCGCAGCACGATGCCTCCCTGCCCGATGTTCCCCAGCCCCATCGCCGCCAGCAGCCCGGTGGCCTGGGTGCGCGACGCCGCCGCCGCGTACGACTGAAATTGATCGGTGGTCGCGCAGGTGTCGCCGGCGATGTCAATGGACGAGGGGAAGTCCGTCCCGAGGCTCTTTCGGGCCGCTTCGGGGATCGGCAGGTCCACTTTCATCGTGAACGTGGAGCGCTCACACTTCGCGCCGGCCACGGTCTCGACCTCTCCGGTCCGGGCGGTCTCGACGGCCGGCTTGATGCCGGCGGCCTCCAGGGCGGCGCCAGCTGCCGGCATCGCCATCTTCCAGTAGGTCTGGTCCTTCGGACTGATGATGACGGCCGTGCCATCCGGCTGCATCAGGCTGACGGTGCCGGCCGCCTGCCCCATCGCCGCATTGACGAACTCCACCCGCGTCCCCTTCTCGCCGATGAGATACGTCATCGTCGCATTCCCCTCGGGCAGCACCTGCCGCGTCATCGCCTCCCCCATCATCGTCAGCAGGGGGTTCGGGGCCGGCGTGGGCGCGGCGGCGCTCTTCTGCAGCTCCGTCCGCATCGTGAACTTCAGCTCCGCATCGGCCGTCGCCGGCACCAGCATGAGCAACCCGCATGCGACCACCAGACTCTTCATTCCGCCTCCGGAGACAGTGTACTCCCGGGGCAGTCAGCCCCGGGCCTTGCCAACGATCAGCATGACGATAGCGACAACGATGACCACGGCGATGACTCCGACCCACATGCCGGCCTTGAAGATCCCCCCGACGATGGCGCATCCCGAGAGGAGAACGGCGGCGACCAGCAGGAGCAGCATCAGCGCGGGGGACGGAGTGGAACCTGTGACAGCCATCGGGAGCCTCCTGACTATGGCGAACCGTGCCGCGAGCGGTGCTTGCAGCCCCCGTGCCGGATCGAGCCGGCTCGGCCGCAGCTCCGGCAATCAGCGCTGACCGCGAAGCCGCGTCAGCAAGTCGACGAGATCCGCCGGCAGCGGCGCTTCGAGCTCCATCTGCCGCCGATCCTCAGGGTGGAGAAACCCCAGCCGCGAGGCGTGCAGGGCCTGCCGCTGAAACGGGATCGGCCGCAGCATCTCCGGGCCGTAGACGTAGCGTTCCTCGCCGACCAGCGTGTGCCCCCGAAGGCGCGCCTGGATGCGGATCTGATTGCGGCGTCCCGTCCGCAGCCGGACCTCGACCAGCGCCGCCGCGCCGAACGGCTCGACGACGCGATAGAGGCTGACCGCTTCGGTGCCGCGCGGGTCGCGCGGATGGGTCTCCTTCTGGATCAGCGCCTTCTCGTCCCAGACGAGCACGTTGCGCCAGGTGCCCTCCCGCGGCTCGGGCACACCGTAGACCACGGCGAGGTAGATGCGCGCCGGCTCGCGCCGCTTGAACTGGTCCTGCAGGGCGCGCTGCGACCTGGCGTCCTTGGCGAACATCACCAGCCCCGACGTATCCTGGTCGATGCGATGGACGACGAGCGGGCGCCGGCGGCCGTGCGATCGCATGCGGTCCTCGATCTGATCGAAGACCGACGGCTGCGATTCCTTGCGCTCGAGCGGGACGGTCAGCAGACCCGCCGGCTTGTTGACGACGATCAGCGCCTCGTCTTCGTAGACGACATCGAGATCGCCGGTCGGTCCGAGCCGCGGCCGGGCCCTGGCGCTGCCCGGGCGATCCATCCACAGCCGCACGACATCCCCCGGCGCCAGCCGCCGCCCGGCGTCGGCGAGCCTCACCTCCGTGCCGTTGACGAAGACCTTGCC
>JAYTEJ010000130.1:0-1980 GCA_043735365.1 Acidobacteriota bacterium | reverse complement strand
CCCTCGAACCAGGCCGGCTCGACCGCCGCCTCGGGGAAGAGCATGTCGGCCGAGGGGTCGCGGTAGAACGCGAAATCCCGCTCGCCGGATGCGCTCAGGCTGACGAACGCCAGCGCCGTCTTGGCCAGGGGAGTCTGCCGGAGCCAGCGGGTGTCGACGCCGATCGCCTCGAGGGTGAGACGGATGCAGTCGCCGAAGCCGTCGCGTCCGACCTGGCCGGCAAAGAAGGCCTTGCCGCCGAGCCGGGCCACGGCGGCGGCCACATTGGCCGGGGCGCCGCCAGGGACGCGCGCAAACGTGTCCACGTCGGCCAGCCGCTGCCCTTTCTGGAGCGGGACGAAGTCGATGAGCGCCTCGCCGAAACAGAGGACCGGATGCATTCCGGGCATCATAACTCCCAACTCAGCTGCCGGGTGACTTCGGGGGCGCGGTGGTTTATGATGAGGCGCCTTCTTTGATGTCCAGTTTTACCGCACTCGTCTGGCTGTCGGTCCTTGCGCTCGCCCCCGCGGGACAGATTCTCGAGGTCGCGCCGCTGCCGCGCGACGGGCAGGTGCTCGTCTCGTTCAAGCTTGGCGACGCCTTCACCGAAGAGGTCGAGGCCGCCGTCCACAGCGGTCTGACGGTGAGCTTCGTCTACAAGGTCGACCTGATGCGCGGCTCGGCGGTCTGGTTCGACCGGACGATTGCCTCGGCGGTGGTCACCGCAACCGTGCGCTTCGACAACCTGACCCGCAAATACCACATCACCCGCATGCTCGACGGGCGCATCGAGCGCGCCGAGACCACGGCCAGCAAGGAGTTCGTGCGCGAGTGGCTGACGGCCGACTTCGAGCGCCTGCCGCTCTTCCGGAGCGTGGCGCTGCAGCCCAACAGCGAGTACTACGTGCGCGTCCGGGCGCACACCACGCCACGTAACGCGGCGTTTCTGTGGCCGTGGGACGGACACGACGTCGCCGCCCTGGCCAAGTTCACGTTCCTGCGGTGATGAGCGAGCTGCCCCATGCATTCTGACCTGCGGCTGCGGTTGACGGCGTTCGGCGCGGCCGTCCTGGCCGGCACGGTAGCGCTCGCCGGCCAGCAATTCTCGGTCGTTGCTCCGGCCGGCTTCTTCCCGAACCTCGAGGTCTATCTCGAGTCGCTGCGCGTGCAGGGGGGCATCCCGGGGATGTCCGTCGCCGTCGTCCAGGACGGAGAAGTGGTCTGGGAGCGCGGCTTCGGCTACCAGAACGTCGGCGCGCGGATTCGCGCCACGCCCGACACCCCCTACATCGTCGGGGATGTCGGCCAGTCCCTCACCGCGGTGCTGCTGCTGCAGTGCATCGAGGAGCGGCGGCTGTCGCTCGACGAGCCGATCAGCCGCTACGGCGTGACGGCGCCGGAGCCGGGGGTGACGCTGCGGATGATTCTGAGCCACACCTCCACCGAGACGTTTGTCTACAGCCCCGAACGGTTCGCGCAACTGTCCGCGGTGATGGAATGGTGCGCTCCGCAGCCGTTCGAGAAGAGCGTCGCCCACCGGCTGCTGAACCGGCTGGCGATGCGGGACTCGGTGCCGGGCACCGACCTGGCGTCGCCCGATGCCGATATCCCCGAAGAGCTCTTCGATCCCGCCGACATCGACCGCTACCGGCGCGTGGTGGCGCGCATGGCCGTGCCCTACAAGGTCGACGGCCGCAAAATCGAGCGCACCGAGATCACCCCGGTTCACCTCAGCGCCAGCGGCGGGCTGGTGTCCACGGTGCGCGACCTGGCGAAGTTCGAGGCCGCCGTCGACGCGGCGCTGCTGCTCAGGCAGGAGACGCTCGACGCCGCGTGGCAGCCGTTGCCTGGGCGCGACGGCCTGTCGGGGCCGGCCGGGCTCGGCTGGTTCGTCCAGTCGCATCGCGCCGGCCGCATCGTCTGGCAGTTCGGGCTCGTGCCGAATGCCTATTCCTCGCTGGTCTTGAAGCTTCCCGACCGCCACCTGACGTTCATTCT
>JAYTEJ010000129.1:0-2891 GCA_043735365.1 Acidobacteriota bacterium | reverse complement strand
TTGGCGTCGCCGGGCTGGCGCTCGACGCGGGCCAGCTCGTCGTTCGAGAGCCGTCCGAGCTGGTACTCGATCGCCCGCGGCGACTGGTCGAGCAGCACTCTGGGAGGCGGCTCCTGGGCGGCGGCCCGGGGTGTGAGCGCTCCCGCGGACGCCGGCACCAACAGGGCAACCAGGACGACGGCGGATGACGGCATGCCGCGCATCATTTGTTGAACGGCTTCAGGGTCTTCATGGTCTGGTCCAGCGTGTAATCGAGAAAGCGATCCGTCGGGTGATCGACCGCGGCCAGCGCCACGGCAACCGCGTCGGGCGTCTGGAAGAAGCTGGCGGCGCGCACCGCCTCGAGCCGTACCCCGGGATGGTCGTCGTTGGCCTGCACCTTGAGCAGCGCCAGCGCGTCCGGCACGCGGTCGCGCCAGTAGCAGAGCACACGGGTGGCTGCGGCGCGGGCCCATGGCTCGCTCGACCGCAGCATCCGCCGCAGCAGCTTTTCGTCGACGCGGTTGTTCCACTGCTGCACCCAGAGCGCTTCCATCATCTGGTGCTCGTAGCCGGGGTCCTTCGCGTCGAGCCGCCCGATCCAGCTCTGCAGCGCCGCCAGCACCTCTTTGCGATCCCGGCCGCTGAGCTCTATCTTGGCGCGGTAGCGGACGCGGTTCTCCGGCTCCTTGAGGAGGTCGAGGAGCGCCGGGATCGGCTGCCCGGCGATCTTCTTCGGCGTCAGCAGCGGCCGTCCCGGGTAGGTCACCCGGTAGACGCGGCCGTGCTCGTGGTCGCGCGAGGTGTCGCGGAGGTTGTGCTGCATGTGGCCGATGATCGGATTCTGCCAGTCGAGGAAGTAGAGCGCGCCGTCCGGCCCGATCTGCGCCGCGACCGGACGGAAGTTCTCGTCCGCCGACTGCAGGATGGGATCGACCTCGGTGGACTTCAGCCCGGCCCCGTCTTCGCTCATCTTGTAATTGAGCAGCCCGCGGAAGCCGATGGTGTTGAGCACGACCATGTTCCCCTGCATGTCGTCCGGGAAGTGGCGGCTCGAGATCAGCTCCGTGCCTCCGACCGGACGCACCCGCACTGGCCCCGGCTTGGGCGCGTCCTTGGTCTCCATGGCCGGGTAGTACTTCTTGGTCGAGAACGACGGCCCGTAATACGGCTGCCCGCCGGTGGCGTCGAAGACGATGTCGCGCCCCCAGGCGTCGAAGACGTGCCCGTGCGGGTTGGGAAAGTTCATCGGGATGTAGGTCTCGACCTTCCAGGTACGCGGTTCGAAGCGGAAGACGCCGCCGTCGGCTTCGCGCATGGTCGGCGCCCAGGGCGTTTCCACCTGGGTCCGGTTGAAGATCCCTTCCTGCATGTAGAGTGCGCCGCCGGGATCGAAGGTGAAGCTGTTGATGGTGTGATGGGTGTCGGCGGTGTCGAAGCCGTGGAGCAGGTACTCCTTGGTGTCGTATTTGTCGTCGCCATTGGTGTCTTTGAGGAACACCACGTTCGGCGCCTGCGCGACGATGACCCCGCCGTTGTAGAACTCGAAGCCGGTGGGGTTGTTGAGGTCGCCGGCGAACACCGTGCTCTTGTCAGCGCGGCCGTCGCCGTCGGTGTCCTCCAGGATCAGCAGCTTGTCCGCCTTGGGGTTCTTCGGATTCCAGTGGGGATAGCTCTGCCACGCCGCCACCCACAGCCGTCCTTTGGTGTCGAAGGACATCTGCACCGGCTTGACCAGGTCGGGGAACTGCTTCTCCGACGCGAACAGCTCGACCTTGAGCCCCTTGCCGACCGTCATCTGCTTGATGGCCTCGTCGCCATCGAGATAGACATGCGCGCCGGCCGGCCCCTTGCCTGGCTCGTTGGTCATGGCGTTGATGAGCGGCGGCGTGTCGCTGTCGTCAACCTTGGGATCGGCGGCGGACGCTCCCGCGCCGCTGGCCACCGCCCAGACCCGGCGGTCGCGATTGGCCGTCATGACGTCGAGCACCTGCGCCTCGCGCTGCAGCACTTCGTAGTTGGTCGGCAGAATGTCTTCCTTGGCCACCGGCCCGATCTTGGCGAGACTGACGTCGCGCGGATTGCCGCGGATGAAGGTCAGGAAGGCGCGGTCGCCAAACGTCGCGAAGCCGTCGGTGACGCGGTAGCGGTCGAACCACCGCAGATCCTTGTCGAGCACCACCTTGCGCAGCTCGGCCAGATACGCTTCGTTGTAGGTCTTTGGCGCACCGAACAGCACTTTGTCGATGACCCCGGCGATCTGACGGTCGCCCTCCGCCGTCAGATGAATCCCCTGCATCGTCAGCGGCTGCTTCGCCGACGCATACAGCGCCGCGCTCGGCTTGAACAAGTCGACGAAGGTGATCCCCTCGGCCCGGGCGACGTCGGCCATCGCGCTGGTGTACAGCGCGAGCCGCTGGTTGTTCTCGCGGCCGTCAGGCAGGTCGGGACTCTTCAGATCCTCGTGGGCAATCGGCGAAAACAGCACGATCCGCGGGGCGGAGGTGCCGTTGTACTTCTGCGCCAGCGTGTGCCGGATCCACTCCGTCAGCTCCTGCTTGAACTTGGCGAGGCCGGCCTGGCCGGCGTACGACTCGTTGTAGCCGAAAAAGGCAAACAGCACATCGGTCCGGGTGTTGGTGCCCTCGAAGCGGTTCTGCTCGTAGCCGCCGATCGGCGTCCCTTTCCCGCTCAGCCACTCGTCCGGGGTGCCGAAATTCTTCGACCGCAGCCGGGTGCCGACCTCATCGCCGCTGAAGCCAAGATTGCGGATCACGAGATCGTGCTTCGGAAACCGCGCGTAGATCATCGTCTCCATCCACCCGTCGTACTGCATCCGCTCCGCGAGGGTGTTGCCGATGATGCTGATGTGCTCCTTTTCGTGGAGCTGAAACGGCTGGGCCGCCGGCTGC
>JAYTEJ010000128.1:0-3411 GCA_043735365.1 Acidobacteriota bacterium | reverse complement strand
GCGGAGCACGGCGAGGGGGTGGGGGACCTGCTCGACGAAATCATCCAGCGGATACCCGAGAAGCCGGAGGGGGAAGTCGACGTCCCGGAAGAGACGGCGGTCGCGATCGTCGGGCGCCCCAATGTCGGCAAGTCGTCGCTGCTCAACCGGTTGCTGAAGGAAGAGCGGTCCATTGTCAGCGAGCGTCCGGGGACCACGCGGGATACCGTCGACGCCGTCCTGACCTGGCGCCATCGCACCTTCCGGATTGTGGATACCGCGGGGATCCGGCGCGCGGGACGGGTCGCGAGCAGCGGTCAGCTCGAGTCGCTGAGCGTGATCCTGGCGCGGCGGGCGATCGGCAAGGCGGACATCGCCGTGCTGCTGGTGGACTCCGCCGAAGGGGCCACCGATCAGGATGCGACGATTGCCGGCGAGGCCGAGAAGGCCGGCTGCGGCATCATCATCGCGGCCAACAAGTGGGACCTGATGAAGGGGCGGGGGACCGACTTTTCCAAGACCTTCGACGACAAGCTGCGGCAGCAGATGAAGTTCCTGGAGTACGCGCCGATCCTGCACATTTCGGCGGCGACCGGGGAGCGGACGCTCAAGGTGCTCGAGGCCATCGACATGGTGGCGGCGGCGCGGTCGAAGCGGATTCCGACCGGCGAGCTGAACCGCTTCATCCAGACGGTGACGGCGACGCACCCGCCCGCGAGCCCGGGCCGCAGGCAGGTGCGAATCCTCTATGCGACGCAGAAAGGCACCTCGCCGCCGACGTTCGTGCTGTTCACCAACGTCGCGACCGAGTTTCATTTCTCCTACGAGCGGTATCTGGTGAACCGTTTGCGGGAGACGTTCGGCCTGGTGGGCACCCCCATCAGGCTGCAGGTCAGGCGGCGGGAGCGCTAACTATTTTGCCCCCGCCCCTGCCGCGGCCGGCTTCGGCATGGCGGCGGTCGGGACCATGATGTGGGCGTACTTGGTCCCCTTCCACATCACGAACGGGCCCCCGGTGTGCGGGTCGGTTGGCAGTGAGTCCAGCATCGCGGTGTTCGGTGTCAGTACCATCACGTGGGCGGGGCTGACGACCCAGTGATTGTCCGCGGTGGGGGCGGTGGCGAATGGGTCGGTGTTGCTTGCGCCCTTGTCCCCTTGCAGCATGTAGCCGATGCCCACGCCCTTGATCGACGGGTCCGTTTTCGACATCCAGGCGTCGGCCCAGCTCTGCCATTCCTTGTCGAGGCACATCACCTCGGGGGCCGGCATGCACATCCAGCCGTTGGTGCCGGCTCGGAGCTCCTTCATCTTGCCGCCCGGCCCCGGTTCCATGATCGCCGCGTGGCGGCTGATGTCGGCCGGGCCGGCGCTCATCGCCAGCTTGATCTTGGCGGCGTCGGACATAGACGACGACCTGGCGGCGTGCGGCATGGCCTCGTGGCCGGCCGCTGGCGGGGTCTGGGGCTTCGGGGGTTCCTTGGCGGGGGTCTGTGCCAGCATCGCGGACGCGGCAATCAGCAGGCATCCGGTGACGGCAGCAACGGTCTTGCGCACGGCGGCCTCCTCGGGAAAAAGGGTTTCGCGTGCCGGTAATGTGTGCCTGTCGAGGTGCCGTGTCAAGCCGCAGCGCGAATCCGCGGATGTCTCTGATATACTGCGGCGACGCCCCCGAATGACCGGTGTGACAACCGTCGAGATTCCGAATCGATCGCTGTTCCGGCAGCCTGAGGTGTGTGAGATTGCCCAGGTGCAACCGTACGTACTGCGGTCCTGGGAGGCTGAGTTCCCGGATCTCGGCGTCGCCAAGACCGAGGGGGGGCCGCGGATTTACCGGCGGACGGACGTCGAGTTCGTGCTGCGGATCAAGCACCTGCTCTTCGTCGAGGGGCTGACACTCGCGGGGGCGCGCCGCAAGCTGGTAGGGGAGCGTACCTCGGAGCCGGTGGCCGACACCGGGCTCGACGATCTGGATCGACTGGTCGGCAGCGACGCGCGCGAGCGCATCCTGCAGGTGAAGCGCGGCCTTCACGAAATCGCCACGCTCCTCGCGCGCGATCTGCAGGAGCCGCCGGCGGCCGACCACCTGTTCGCGCTCGAGGCCAAGGCCTCGAAGCGGGGAGTGGGAAAGAAGAAGCGGTAGTTGATTTCGGGATGTGGCGCAGCCTGGTAGCGCACCTGACTGGGGGTCAGGGGGTCGCTGGTTCGAATCCAGTCATCCCGACCAATATTTATAGGGAGAAACGGCCTGAGGCAACTCAGGCCGTTTCCTTTATAGGCACACTATAGGCACACCCGAGTTCGAGCCCGGAGGCTGGGAGCTCGTTTCTTGTATGGCGTCGCGTGCGCGCCTCAAGACGACCGCACTCTCGCGACTCTCTCGCTGCGACATTGCGTCCGACGGGGGACCAGCCGGTCATCGTCGTGGCTCCGTTCATGAGTCCGCGCACCCAAGAGCGTCTGAAGGCCACCGGCTTCGGGTACGCCGACTTGACCGGGAACGTGCGCCTCAGCCTGTCTCGTCCTGGACTCTTCGTCGAGACACTGGCGCGAGTCAGAACCCCGAACCCACAGTCCGAGACCGAAAGTCGCTGAAGGGCGCGAAAGCGGGCCGGTTGATTCGGGCGCTCGCCGATTTTCGTCTGCCGCTTGGTCTCCAAGAGGTTGCGAAGCGCGCCGGAGTCGATGCTGGCTACGCGTCGCGATCCCACTTGCCGGAGATCGAGTCTGCCATGCTCGCCGCCCGGTTCCGGAGAGGACAACGAGTGGGTGCCTGGGTCGTCGACCGCGACATCGACGGTGGGCCAACGGAAGTAGAGATCGACTTGATGGTGCCCGAAGCCGTCGGCGGCGCCGGCAGGCGAGCGGCACGTCTTCCGGGTCTAACAACACGTCGAGCTGCGCGATGCCTTCGAGCGTGACCTCAGCGGGCACCGTCTCCCGCTGAAGCCGCATCAACCCGTCCGCCAGCTTTGGCGTTGGGACAGCCGCCGAACACGAAGAGCCGGTCGCAGGGCTGGTGATGCCCAGAGTGCGTCAAGCGCTGATCCAGAATCCGTCGCGTCGATGGCTTCTCCTCCCGCGACCGGCGGACACACGCAGGCTTTGGAAAGGCAGGAGTTGCGGCCGAGTGTTGCCAACGAAGCCGTCACGCTGGTCGCGTCGGCGTTGAGCGAAACCGCCGCGGATGGTCACACGGAAGGCAACACTTCATCCCGCGAGACGGATCGTGTTCTAACAGAGGCGATCCGACCCGATACGCACGAGGGTGCCGGCCGAGCCCGGGTCCTGTCGCCGACGCGTTCAGGCGGACTTGGCCTGCCCTTCCGTCCTACCTGGTCTCCGACTCGAGACGCGCGGCCTTGGGAAACAGAATGTTGTTCTCGAGGTGGACATGCTCATGCAGGTCGCGCTCGAACGCGTCGAGCTCCTGCA
>JAYTEJ010000127.1:0-2629 GCA_043735365.1 Acidobacteriota bacterium | reverse complement strand
AGCTGGCATCCCCCGGCCTCGAGCGTCGTCAGGATCTCGGTGCCGATCGACGAGGAGCCGACGGCGTCGAGCAGGATCTTGACCTTGATGCCCTCGGCGGCGCGGCGCGACAGCGCCTCCGAGAAACGCTTGCCGACCTCCCCCGCCCAGTAGATGTAGGCCTCGATGGTGATCGAGTGCTGCGCCTGATCCACCGCCGCGAGCATCGCCGGATAAAAGGCGTCGCCGTTGTTGAGGATCTCGATGCGGTTGCCCGGCGCCAGCGGCACGCCGGTAGCGCCCGCCATGGTGGGCAGGAACTCCTCGTCCTCGACCGCGAACTCGTGCTCGAGGCCGTATCGCGGCGGAAATTCTTCGGGCGCAATCAGGTAGCTGACCAGCCCCATCGCCCCCATGCCGATGGCCCATCCCCATTTGTCGCGGACCATGTTGTAGAGAAAGGCCACCGCCCACGGCCACCAGGACCACAGCAGCCGCCGCGCCCGCGTCCAGAAGCGGAGCATGCCCTTGGGGCGGCGTTTGATCGGGTCGGGCGCGAGACGGTAGCGCCAGTAGCGCGGCACCGAACGGCGGCGCCAGCGACGCTGGCCGGCCGGACGGAACACTGACGTCGATCGCCTGGTGCGGCCCGCGGGCCGGCCCGCGAGCGGGGTGGTCGCAGCGTCTCGAGGCAGGTCAGGCATCGGCAGGCGTCAGACGGAGCATATCATCCGCATTCCGGGCGCCGGACCTCGGGCGACGCAGGCTGCACGTATAATTGCAGGCACATGCATCCCTGGCACGACAGCTACATCGACGACTCGATCATCGCCACCGCTTTTCCGGTGGTCATCGAGATCCCCAAGGGCAGCAAGAACAAGTATGAGCTGGACAAGGAGACCGGGCTCCTCCGGCTCGATCGCGTGCTGCACAGTGCGGTGTACTACCCGGCCGACTACGGCTTCATCCCGCGGACCTACTGCGACGACGGCGATCCGCTCGACGTGCTGGTGCTCAGCCAGGAGCCCGTCTACCCGCTGACCATCGTCGAGGCGCGCGCCATCGGGGTGATGCGGATGCGGGATGAAAAGGGGATCGATGACAAGATCGTGGCGGTCAGTGTGCGCGACCCGTCGTTTTCGGACTACACCGACAAGGCGCAGCTGCCCAACCACATGCTGCGCCAGGTGCGGCGGTTCTTCGAGGACTACAAGGTGCTCGAGCAGAAGCAGGTCATGATCGAAGACATGCTCGGCCCCGACAACGCCCTCACCATCATCGCCGAGGCGCTCGAGCTCTATCGCAAGCTGCGGCGCGGCGAGCTCATCAAACGCGGCGCGATCTGAGCTTGCGCGGCCCCGGCTAGCGCCGGGCCGCCGGAACCAGTTCGTCGATCGCCTGCACTACCGAACGGCTGCCCCCCTCGAACCTTCCAAAGACCGCACGGATGATCACCGCGCCGGGCAGGCGCGGCATGCTCACCAGGTTGGCCTCGAACGCCTCGAAGGTGCCGGAGCGGGCGAGGTAGAACTCCACGTTCGAGGTATAGAATGCGGCGAGCCGCAGGTGCCGCCCCGCCAGCTCCCGGCCAATCGCCCGCACGGCCGTGGGCCCCGCCAGATCCCCCACCACCGGAATCACCAGGTCGCGCGCCTGGAGCGACTTGACGAACTGAAACGACTCCTCCGATCCCAGGAAACTGGCTGGGGCGCCCTCACGCGTGGTCGCGAGCAGCAGGTCGCGGTAGGTCGGATACCAGGACTGCGGCGGACGGCCGGCGGAGCGGAACCGCAGGTCGAGACCCGCGTCGATGAAGGCGCGGTGAAACCGTCCGATCGTGGCGAGGTCGGCCGCCGTCAGCGGAATGCCGTAGCGCAGGATCGCCGCGTCGGTCCGCCGCCTGATCTCGTCCACGGTCCGGCGGTCGGCTGGGTGGCTCTCGATATAGGCCGCCAGCCGGGCGATCGAGGCTCCGGCGCGCAGTTCGGGAGCGCCCGGCGGCGCCCGGCCGAACAGCGCCGCGAGGTAGTCGCCGCGGTCCGCCGCCTGGGCAAAGAGGGCCTTGAACAGCAGGTGCAGGAGCAGGTTGTCGCGCCGGATGTCGACGATGAACGCGATCGACGGGCGCAGCCGCGCGATATAGGAAAAGTTCTGGTCGGGACCGACGCCGACGTAGGCGCCGCCCCGCAGCGGGGCAGGATCGAGCAGCGGCAGCACCTCGGGATACGACCGCTCGTTGGAAATCAGGTTGTCCGTGTCGAAGTAGCCGGCCGGCTCTGATAGCGCCTCGATGCCCGCCGCAAACGCCGAGGGCCGCCCCGCCGCCGGTCCGGCGGCCTGATGCGCGCCGGCCAGGAGGGTGGCCGCGACAAGAGGGGCCAGGTGCCGGGACAAGGACATTGGCCGGATTGTAGACCCAACATCAGGCGAGGGGCCGAGACTGGTGCCAGCCTTGCACCCTCACCCGACGATCAGAACCGTCAGCAGGACGACGCTGAACCGTAATCTGTTGATACGGCTTGATTTTTTCGCGTTTCGAGCCGGCGCACGCGCGAGGACTCGATCCGAATTCTGTAATCGAGATCCCATTTCGGGGTGCCACCTGCTCAAAGGACCGATAGAAAGATCATGGACAGGACGGATACCAACG
>JAYTEJ010000126.1:0-6398 GCA_043735365.1 Acidobacteriota bacterium | reverse complement strand
CGTTTCACGGCGTTCTCCTCAACCGAGCCGTGCAAGGCGCGTTCCTCGGGTCGCGGATGGAATTGTCGAAGGATTCCTCGGCGCCGTCTTCACCGGCGGCTTCGAAGACGGTAAGTAATTCCCTTCGTCGTCGTCCAGCGCCCTGGGTGGCGAACGCCGCGCGCTATTCCAGGCTCGCGGCGGGTCCGAAATGCGCTTCGTACCGCTCGAGAAATTCCTGCCACGTGAAGGCGTGGCTCTGACCTCCCAGATGTTCGAGAGCGTAGGTGGCGGCGACGCTGCCGAGCTGCGCGCAGACGGTGTAGCTGGCCCCGAGGGCCATCCCCTTGAGAAAGCCGCCCCGGAACGCATCCCCGACCCCGGTGGGATCGACGATGCGGTGCGGCGGCACGGCCGGAACCGCCGACTGGCCGTTCCGTTCCCGGATCGAGCAGCCGTGCTCTCCCCGCGTGATCACCAGAGCTCCACTATGCGCGAGAATGCCGTCCTCGTCCAGCCCGGTCTTCTGGCGAATCAGCTCGAACTCGTAGTCGTTGCTGATGACAATCGTCGCGCCGACCAGGCCGTCGCGGAGCTCGTCGCCAGACATCCGGGCACACTGCTGGCCGGGGTCCCAGATATAGGGAATGCCGAGGACGCGGCACTCCTCCGCGTACTGCAGCATCGCCGCCGGGTCGTTCGGCGAAATAATCGCCAGCCCGCAGTCCGGCACGTCGCGGAAGGACAGCTCGGCGGCATTGGCCATCGCCCCGGTATAGAACGACGCGATCTGGTTGCTGGCCTGATCGGTGCTGCAGAAGAACGAGGCGGTGAAGCGATCGGCCACGTCCTTGACGAGCGAGGTATCCACGTGGGCGGCTTCGAGCCAGCGGCGGTAATCGCCGAAGTCCTGTCCGGCGGTCGCCATCAGGCGCGGCCGCTCGCCGAGCAGCGCCAGCGTGTAGGCGATGTTCGGCGCGCAGCCGCCGCGCCGCTTGTCCATGGTGTCGACGAGAAAGCTCAGGCTGACGCGAGACATGTGCTCCGGGAGGAAGTGCTCGGTGAACTTCCCCGGAAACGACATCAGGTAATCGAACGCGATTGAACCGGTGACGACAATGTTCATAAGAAATTGTGCTCGAATGCCGAATGCCCGCGCTAGGGGAAGTACTTGCCGATGATCGGCGCGAGCTCGCGTTTGACGACGGCCGGAATCGCATCGGGCCGGGTGAGGATGGCGTGACGCAGGGCCGAGGCGCACTCGCAGGTCCGTTCGAACGGCAGGCGCGCCACCGCCCCGGCGATCACCTGCTGCGCGGTGCGGGCGTTCTCTGTGAGGTTGGCGATGATCATGTCCACCGTGACCTGGTCATGGGCGGGGTGCCAGCAGTCGTAGTCGGTGACGAGCGCGATGGTCGAATAACAGATCTCCGCCTCGCGCGCCAGCTTCGCTTCCTGCAGGTTGGTCATCCCGATGATATCCATGCCCCAGGCGCGGTAGAGCCGCGACTCGGCCAGCGTCGAGAACTGCGGTCCCTCCATGCAGACGTAGGTGCCGCCCTTGTGCACGGCCGGCGGGCCCGACGGGGTGTCGCCCCCGTCGGCGAGGCCCGCGGCGCGGGCGGCGTCGTAGGCGAGGCCGCTGAGCGGCTGGCAGAAAGGATGGGCAAAGCCGACGTGGCCGACGAGGCCCCGTCCAAAGAAGGTCGAGATCCGTCCCCTGGTCCGGTCGAAGAAATGATCGGGAATCATCAGGTCGAGCGGGCGATACCGTTCCCTGAGGCTGCCGACCGCGCTCGCCGAGAGGATGTACTCGACGCCCAGCGTCTTGAAGCCGAAGATATTGGCGCGGAAATTGAGCTCGGATGGCAGCAGCCGGTGCCCCGCCCCGTGCCGGGCCAGGAACGCGACGCGCTTGCCTCCGAGAGTGCCGACGACGTACGGCGCCGACGGCTCGCCGAACGGGGTCTCGACCGTCCGCTCCTCGCGGTCGGTGAGCTCCGCCATGTCGTACAAGCCGCTGCCGCCGATGATACCGATGCTGATCATGGGAATGCTGACATGATACTTCAGGCCAGCCGCTCGACGCGCCGGCGCCCGCCCTCCTCCCGGATGTAGCCGCAGGCGATCTCGGGATCGTGCTCGAAGAAAATCAGGTATTCACGCTCGATCGCGGCACGGACGAAGGTCCGCTTGAAGGCCAGGGTCTCCATCGGATAGAGGTCGTAGCCCATGATCCAGGGATCGTCGATGTGCGCCGCGGTGGGGAGGAGATCGGCGGCAAAGACGGCCGTGCGTCCCCCCGACTCGATCATCACGATCTGGTGGTGCATGGTGTGGCCGCCGGTGCGGACGACGCGGACGCCGGGCATCACCTCGTCGTCTCCCGGCAGCAGCGTCAGCACCCCGGCCGCCGCCAGCGGCACGAAGTTCTCCTGCAGGTAGCTGGCGCGGTTGCGCTCATGCGGATGGGTGGCATCCTCCCATTCGCCGGTCCGGGCCACATAGCGCGCGCGGGGAAACCGCGGCACCACCCGGCCGTCCGCGCCGGCCGCCGTGAAGCCGCCGGCATGGTCGAAATGCAGGTGCGACGCCAGCACGATGCCGATGTCGTCCGGCGCCACCCCCGCGTCGGCCAGGGTGTGATCCAGGTTCCGCGAGCGGTCGATGGCGTAGATCTCGACGCTCCGGTCGTCCATCTTGCCACCGATCCCGGCGTCGATGAGCAGCGTCGATTCGCCGCGGACGAGGAGCGGCCTGGTCGCGAGCCGGATGCGGTTGCGCGCATCCGCCGCGGCGCGCTTCTCCCACAGCGGCTTCGGCACCACCCCGAACATCGCCCCGCCGTCGAGGCGGAGATAGCCGTCCGACAGCGGCACCAGCTCGAGATTGCCGAGCGCGATCGTCATACCTGCTTCAGCTCGAGCAGGACGCCGTTGGTGCTCGACGGATGGATGAAGGCCACCAGCGCGCCGTGCGCACCGGGACGGGGCGTTTCGTCGATGAGGCGGACGCCGCGGGCCTTGAGCATGGCCAGCGCGGCGACGATGTCCGGCACTCCCAGCGCCAGGTGGTGGATGCCGGGGCCTCGTCTGGCGACGAACCGCGCCAGGGGAGAGTCCGCGGCGGTGGCCTCGAGCAGCTCGATGGAGGCGCCGCCCGCGGCGCCGCAGCGGAGGAACTGCGCCCGGACCTGCTGGGACGCGACCTCCTCCGGCGGCTCGACCTCGAGCCCGAGGACGTCGCGGTAGAAGCTGAGCGCCTCGTCGAGTCCGGCGACAGCGACGCCGATGTGGTCGATGTGACAGCGCATGGTGGTTCGATCAGGCATGGGGTGTCCGGCTGGGGGCGGGCGGAACCGTCGGCGGCGCAGCCTCGACACTGGCCCCGAAGATCTCCTCCGCCGCGCTGTAGGGATCGAGCGCGCGCGCGACAATGCGGTCGAGGACGGCGTCGAGACCCCGGCTGCCAGGCACCTGCTGCTCGACGTGGCGGAGAAACCGCCGCGACAGCAGCTGGCGCAGCCGGAACTCGGCGCGGGCGCGCAGCCGTCCGGCCCGTGCCGGCGCCCGGAACGCGCGGAAGCGGTCCACGGTCTCGAGCAGCTCCGCGATGCCGCGGCCGGCGGTCGCCTCGGTTCTCATGATCGGCGGCCGCCAGTCGGCATCGCCGTAGGTCTGCAGCGACAGCATCGCCTCGATCGCCGCCACGGTGCGGTCCGCCCCTTCGCGGTCGGCCTTGTTGACGACGAAGATGTCGGCAATCTCCATGATGCCGGCCTTGAGGGCCTGCACCTCGTCCCCCGCGCCCGGCACCAGGGTGACGATCGAGACGTCGGCGGTGCGGACGATGTCGATCTCGTCCTGGCCGACGCCGACGGTCTCGACGAGGATGGTGTCGGTGCCGGCGGCGTCGAGGATCACGGCGGCATCCTCGGTGGCGCGCGCCAGGCCGCCGAGATGCCCGCGGGTGGCCATGCTGCGGATGAAGACGCCGGGGTCCCCGGCGTGCGCCTGCATGCGGACGCGGTCGCCGAGCAGCGCGCCGCCGCTGAAAGGGCTGGTGGGGTCGACCGCGATCACGCCGACGGTGCGGCCGGCGCGGCGCAGCTCCGCGATCAGCCGATCGACGAGCGTGCTCTTCCCCGCACCGGGCGGCCCGGTGATGCCGGCCAGGTAGGCGCGCCCGCCGTGGCGGAACAGCCGGGCGACCAGGGCCGCGGCCTCGGGCGTTTCGTCCTCGACGATCGAGATCGCGCGCGCCACGGCGCGAGGGTCGGCCGAGAGCACGCGGTCGGGCAGGCTGGCTTCGGTCACGACCCCCCGCTCACTGGTTGAGGAGCTGGCGGGCGATGACCAACCGCTGGATTTCGCTCGTCCCCTCGCCGATCGTCAGCAGCTTGACATCGCGGAAGTATTTCTCGGCCGGGTAGTCTTTCACGAACCCGTAGCCGCCGTGGATCTGGACGCAGTCGTCCGCGGCCTTGACGGCGATCTCGCTGGCGAAGAGCTTGGCCATCGCCGACTCGCGGGTCATCCGCAGCCCCTGATCCTTGAGATACGCGGCGCGGTAGGTCAACCAGCGCGCCGCCTCGATGCGCGTCGCGTTGTCGGCCAGCTTCCACTGGATCGCCTGAAACCCGGCGATCGGCTGCCCGAACTGACGCCGCTCCCGGGCGTAGTCGCGAGCTGCCTCGTAGGCGCCCTGGGCGAGCCCCACCGACAGCGCGGCAATCCCGATCCGGCCGGCGTCGAGCACCTGCAGAGTATTGATGAACCCCTCGCCGAGCGTGCCCAGCAGCTGGTCGCCGCCGATCCGGCAGTCGCGGAACAGCACCTCGCTGGTGTCGCTGGCGCGCATGCCGAGCTTGTTCTCCTTGCGGCCGGCCGACATCCCCGGTGTCCCGTGCTCGACGATGAAGGCGGAGATGCCGCGGTGCCCCCTGGCCCGGTCGGTGACCGCAATCACCACCATTACGCCGCCGATACTGCCGTGGGTGATGAAGGTCTTCGAGCCGTTGAGGACCCAGCCGCCGTCCGGCGCCGGCGCGGCGGCGGTCTTCATGCCGGCGGCGTCGCTGCCGGCCCCCGCCTCGGTCAGGCCCCAGGCGCCGAGCACTTCTCCGCCCACCAGCCGCGGCAGGTAGCGGCGGCGCTGCGCTTCGGTGCCGAACAGGGCGATGTGAGCCGTGCAGAGGCCGTTGTGCGCCGCGACCGACAGCGCCACTCCCGGGCAGACCCGCGCCAGCTCTTCGATGCAGATGCAGTAGTCGACCGCCGACATCGCCGAGCCGCCGTACTCCTCCGGGAACTGGACCCCCATCAGCCCCAGCGCCGCCAGCCTGGGCAGCAGGTCCATGGAGAAGTGTTGCGCTTCGTCCCACTCCATGACATGCGGCCGGATCTCCGCCTCCGCGAACTGGCGCACCGCGGCCCGCAGCAGCGTCTGCTCCTCGGAGTACTGGAAGTCCACGTTCGAGAATGTATCGCAAACGCGTGAAAGGCGACAGGACCGGCTATGCTGAAGGCATGCGACTCATTTCTTCAGCCCGCCTCGCCGCGATCGCGCTGGCCGCCGCACTGCTGGCACCGGCGAACGCCGCAGCCGACGTGACCGGATTCATCGGCACCAATCGGACCCCATCGAACCGGATGGTCAAGGGCCTGGCCGTCGGCGCCGGTCTGCTGGTCGCCGGCTTCGAGGTGGAGTACGCCAATACCAACGAGGATCTCCTCAAGGGCGCGCCGCAGCTGCGCACCTTGATGTTCAACGGCCTGGCGCAGACGCCCATCCCGATTGCCGGGCTGCAGTTCTACGCGACCGCCGGCGGAGGCATCTACCGGGAAACCTTCGATCTGCAGTCGGAAACGAACGTCGGGATCAACGTCGGAGGGGGCGTGAAGATGTCGCTGGCCGGTCCGTTGCGGTTGCGGTTCGACTACCGGGTCTTGACGCTGAGGGGATCAGCGCTCTACCCGCGCCCGCAGCGGTTTTACGCGGGGCTGAACCTGAAATTCTGAAAGGCGGTCATCAGCTTCCAGTTGCCAGCTTTCAGCTTCCGGCGGGCAATGAAAAACCGGTAGCCAGGAAGACCCGAAGGCCTCCTGACTACCGGCAAAGTGGACCGGAGCCGATCGAGGAGCTACTGCCCGAGCGGCGTCAGGCTGAGCTTGCTGAGGCCGGTAGCGAACGCCGCCGTGTAGCGCTTCCAGTTCTCGATGGTCTCGGGCGCGCGGAGCTCATCGGGCGTCATCGTCTCCTGCATCATCGAGAACAATTCGTACTCGCTGGCCGGCACCGCCGGATCCATCGTCACCACATAGAGTGCGTTCGCCCCGAACGGCTCGGTCGCCTTGTAAACCTTGAGACCGGCAGCCTGCTGCTTGAGGCCGGCCTTCTGGGTCTTGGCGAGGCCGGCC
>JAYTEJ010000125.1:0-1702 GCA_043735365.1 Acidobacteriota bacterium | reverse complement strand
AATGCCGAGCTCGCGGGCCAGAGCGGGCAGCGACGCCGCGTACTCCTTGTCGAGTCCGAAAAGGGCGTCGCCGATGATCAGCAGCCGCGCCTGCGGCCGCGCATGCAGCAGCGATGCGGCGGCGCGGATGACGACGTCCTGGCCTTTCCAGGGCTGGAGCCGCGCCGCGATCCCGACGGCGAAGTCGCCGTCGTCGAGGTCCAGGGCGGCGCGCGCGTGCGCCCGGCGCAGGTCGAGCGGATCCGTCGGCATGCGCGTGCCCGGATGGATGACCGAGATGGGCACGCGGCGCGGATTGACCCGGCGCTGGCCGGCGGCGGTGAAGGCCGAGTTCGCGATGATGCCGGCGGCCTTCACCAGCGACGCCCATACCTCGAGGCGGCTCGATCGCGACGCGCCGACATGCTGGTACCACACCTCCGGCTTGCCGGCGCGAGCCGCGGCGCGGCCGCCGTAGATGTGTCCCCACGCCATCGCGCTGTGCACCAGGTCCACGCCGCCTGCGACCATGAGGTCCGCGAGGGCCCGCACCGCGCGCCGCCCCGCGAAATAATTGCTGAGCGAAGGCGTCTGGACGAGATACGTCGGGATGCCCTTCTCGCGGCACTGCGCCACCAGCGGCCCGTCGCGCAGGAAGCAGACCGAGGGCTCGACCACGCGGCGGTCGTGCAGGTCGATCAGGTCCATCGTGACCCGTTCGGCGCCGCCTAACGTCGCGTGCGGGGACACATAGAGCACCCGCAGCGGTCGGCCGCCCTTCGGCGCCGCGGGCACCGCTCCCGCCGGCGGCGCCGGTGACGCCGATGCCTTCGTCCCCGTCTTCTGGCGGCTCACGGCCGCCCGCCCTCGCGGCGCACCACCGCCCAGAGGTTGAATCCCAGGACCGACGCGAGGCCGAGCCGCTCGGCCAGCTTCCGGCTGCCGCGCGCGGTGTCGGTGAAACCGTATCGCACGTCGGGGGCCGTGAAGGCGGATGCCAGCGCCGCGCGCAGCGAGCGACGGCTGTGGATGTTCGAGTGGCCGGCGTCGCGCAACTCCGATGCGAGGGTCAGCACCGGCGCAACCGGCACGCTCCGCAACCGCTGCATCACGCGCTTGACGTGCTGGCCCACGGCCATGAACTCGCGCGTCGGCGCGGTGTGCACGACGAAGCGGCCGCCGGCCCTGAGCGCGTCGTGCACCGCGTGGATCGCGGTGCGCAGGTCGGGCGCCGGAAGGTGTTCGACGATGTCGGTCGCGAGCACCGCATCGAGCGAGCCGTCGCGGAAGGGCAGGGCTTCAGCGCGGCACCGGACCAGCAGCACCGTCTGGCCCAGCGTCGCGGCGGTCTCCCGCGCCATGGCCAGCGCGTCGCGGCTGAAGTCGGCGCCGATACTCACCGCGCCGGCTTCGGCGATGGCGCACGACAGCTCGCCGCGGCCGCAGCCCAGGTCGAGCACCCGCTCCCCGGCGCGCGGCGCCGTGAGTGCGAAGGCTGTCTGCCGGATCGGATCGGCAATCCTGCCGCCCGCGGCGACGAACTCGGTGTACCCGCCGCAGCGGCCAAGGAAGTAGGTGCGGGAGTAGAAGTCCGCCGGCGCGGGAGGCAGGTTGTGCGCGTCGCGAAAATCGGGCTCCCGCTCGCCGCCACCCGATTCGAGAGTGCGGTCGGGGCTCACGGTTTCCGGGCCACGAGCATGTTGCCGACGGTGTCGCCGCGGAT
>JAYTEJ010000124.1:0-3494 GCA_043735365.1 Acidobacteriota bacterium | reverse complement strand
GAACCAGCCAAGATCGCCTGCGTCCGCCACGCCGTGCCGGTTGCCCCGGCACTCACCGCCCTGGCCATCGAGAACGTGTTCTACACGCTGTCGGTCGCTGGGATGATCGCCGCCGGCGCCGTCGCGATGCTGGTGGTCGGAACGCAAGGCGGGGTCGCCCTGCCCCCAGCGTTCCGCCAGCTGAGCGAGGTGACCGTGGCGCTGATCGCGCTCGTATTTGTCGTGGTCGTCTGGCTGCTGTGGCGCCGGCCCGAGATCATCGGCACCCTGGCGGGCTCGCGCCGTGTGTCGGGATTGCCGACCGAGCGGGCATCAAAAACAGACAAGCTCCGGGCGATCGAACGGGAAGTCTTCACCTTCGCCTCGCGCCGGCGGGATGCACTCTTCCCGCTGATCCTGCTCGAGCTCGGCTTCCACGCCCTCGGCGTCGCCGAAAAGTACCTCACGCTCTGGCTGATCCTGCCGTCCCCGCCATCCCTCCTCACCTCCTTCATCCTCGAGGCGGCCGATCGCTTCATCACGGTCGCATTCAAGTTCGTTCCCTTCCAGATTGGCGTCGGCGAAATTGGCACCGCTCTCGCGACGCAATTGCTGGGCCTGGGGGCGGCACCCGGCGTGACGATCTCGATCGTCCGCAAGGCCCGGATGGGACTGTGGTCCCTGGCCGGTACGGCACTGCTCGTCCGGCAGGGCCTGTCGGCACGGCGCGTCCTCGAAGACCCCGAATTGAACGGATAGGACGTTGCCACAGGCAGCGTGAGGCGGACACCAGCGCGCTACGCGCAGCCGTCTTGTTCGATAACGGTTGGGCCGAAGATGCGGGTCTAGGGCCACTTCACGCTCCGACAGTCTGAAAAGGGCTGGAGAGGCGCCGCCTGACGGTCAGATTTCCCGCCGCCCTTCCATCGCCCGCTGCATGGTGACCTCGTCGGCGTACTCGAGGTCACTCCCGACCGGCACGCCCATGGCGATGCGGGTGACGCGCACGCCGAGCGGCTTCAGCAGCTTGGCGAGGTAGATGGCCGTGGCCTCCCCCTCGACGTTTGGGTTGGTCGCGAGGATCACTTCGCGGACTCCGCCCTCGCCGACCCGCGTCAACAGCCCCCTGATCTTGAGGTCGTCCGGGCCGACCCCGTGCAGCGGCGACAGCGCCCCCATCAGCACGTGGTACTTGCCCTTGAAGTCGCGGGTCTTCTCGACCGCGGTCACGTTCTCCGGCTCCTCGACGACGCAGATCAAGCCTGGATCGCGGGCCGCGTCGGTGCAGTAGAAGCAGGGATCGACGTCGGTGATGTTGCTGCAGGTCGTGCAGTAGGTGACGCGCTCCTTGACCTCGCGCATCGCGTCAGCGAGGCGGTCGACCTCCTCGCGCGGCGTCTTGAGCACGTGGAAAGCGAGGCGGTGCGCGCTCTTCGCGCCGATGCCGGGCAGGCGCTGGAACTGTTCGGCCAGCTTCTTCAGCGGATCGGGCTGGGCCATCAGGAAAGGCCGGGGATCTTCATGCCGCCCATCATCCCCCCCATCTGCTTCGACATCTCCTCGTCTGCCTTGCGGTAGGCGTCGTTGAGCGCGGCCAGGATCAGGTCCTGCAGCATCTCGACGTCGTCTTTCGAGACCGCCTCGGGATCGAGCTTGAGCGACTGCACCTGCTTGGCGCCGTTGATGACGACCGAGACCATGCCGCCGCCGGCGGTCGCCTCGATGCGCATGTCGGCCATCTGCTTCTGCAGCTTTTCCTGCATCTGCTGCGCCTGCTTCATCATCGCCTGGATGTTCATATCGTGACCTCGCTTCGAGAGAGGGTTACATCTCCTCGACGTCTTTGATTTCCGCCGCGAAGACGTCGAGCATCGCTTGAACGCCGGTATCGGCGAGCGCCTGCTGGCGCAGCTCGGTCTGCCGATCGCCGCCGGGGGGGGCTGGTTCCGCCGCGGGTTGACCCTGGCCGCCCGCCGTCGCGGCGCCCTCTGCCGAGACCACGGTCATCCGCCGTCCCGAGAGCTGGGAGGCGAGCGCGTCGAGCCACTGCCGGGTCTGATCGAGCTGGACGCGGAGCGCGCGGTGCTGCGGCGCGAAGGTGAAGACGACCTGGTCCCCCTGCACGTCGATCCGCTGGGCCTGGGCGACCACGGTGCCGTAGAAGAACTTCTTGGACGTGCGGACCTCGGCGAGGAACGCGTCCTTGAGCTGGGCTGGGGCGACCTGCTGCACGTCCGGCATCGGCTCGCCGCCAGATGGAGCGCCAGCCGCGGTGGCGCGGCTGGCGTCCTTGTGCGCCTCCACGGCCTTGACGGTCGCGGCGGTCACGGACGGCGGCCGCGGCGGCGGTGGTGCGGGACGCCGCGGCGCCTCCGGCTGGGCGGCGGCCGGAGCCGCGGCAGGCTTCGGCGCAGCCAGCGATGCCGCCGGTCGCGCCTGGGGGATCGACATCGCCGCGCGCGGAGCCGCGGGTGTGAGGGCAGCGCGGCCGGACGGCCCTCCCCCTTCTTCGAGCCGCTGGATCAGATCGGCGATTGGAACGAGCTGGCGCAGGTGGATCCACCGCAGCAGCGCCATCTCCAGGTGGTAGCGCGGATACGCGGAGCCGCGGATCTCGTACTCGGCCTTGGTCAGCACATCGAAAGCCCGCATCAGGTCCTCGGCCGAAAACCGCGCCGCGAGCGCGCGCAGCCGGTCGCGCTCCGACTCCGCCGCCAGCTCGGGGTCGGCCAGCCGCGAGGGATCGACATTGACGACCAGGATGTCGCGCGTCAGCCGCGCCAGCTCGCGCACGACCAGGCGCAGGTCGTAGCCGGACTCGACCGCCTGCCCGGCCAGCGCGAAAGCGGCGGCGCCATCCTCGCGCGCCACCGCGTCGGCGACGTCGAACAGCAGATCGCGGCGCACCAGCCCGAGCACGGTCGAGACATCGTCGGCGGCAATCGCCTCGCCGGCGAACGCCAGCACCTGGTCGAAGGCGCTCTGGGCGTCGCGCATGCTGCCGTCGCCGGCGCGGGCGATCAGCATCAGCGCCGGCTCGTCGATGCGGATCTGCTCGGCCTCGGCAATCCGCCGCAGCTGATCGACGATCGCCTTGAGGCCGATGGTCCGCAGCTCGAAGACCTGCGACCGCGACTGGATGGTCGGCGGCACCTTCTCGAGCTCGGTCGTCGCCATCATGAAGACGACGTGGGGCGGCGGCTCCTCGATCGACTTCAGCAGCGCGTCGAACGCCGAGCCCGAGAGGCGATGGACTTCGTCGATGATGAAGATCTTGTAGCGGTCGCGGACGGGGGCGATCCCGAGCCCGTCGATGATGACGTCGCGGACGTTGTTGATGCCGGTGTTGGTCGCCGCGTCGATCTCCATCACGTCCATGTCGCGCCCCTGCGCGATCTCGACGCAGGCGTCACAGACGCCGCAGGGATCGGGCGTGGGCCCCTGGTCGCAGTTGAGGCAGCGGGCCAGAATCCGCGCCGTGGTCGTCTTGCCGACGCCGCGCGGCCCGGAGAAGA
>JAYTEJ010000123.1:0-3035 GCA_043735365.1 Acidobacteriota bacterium | reverse complement strand
ACCGGGCGCGACCGCGCCCCGGCGATGCCCGAGATCGTGCAGATCGAGAGCACGAACATGTGCAACGCCAAGTGCGTGTTCTGCCCGCGCGACGACATGCACCGCAAGCAGGGGATCATGTCGGTCGAGCTGTTCCGCAAGATCGTGGACGAGTGCGTCGAGATCGGGATCACCCACGTCCGCATGCACAACTACGGCGAAGCGTTGATGGACCGGAACCTGGTCGACAAGGTCCGCTACGCCAAGGAGCGTGGCATCCAGGAGGTCGGGATGATCAGCAACGGCTCGCTGATCACCGAAGCCGTGGCCCGCGGCATGATCGACGCCGGGCTGGACGCGATCAACATCAGCGTCGACGCCGCCGGCAAGGAAGTATTCGAGTCCACCCGCCTCGGGCTCAAGTACGACAAGGTCATCGCCAACATCGAGCGGCTCGTCCGGCTCAGGGCCGAGAGCGGACGGCGGCGTCCAAAGCTGATCCTGTCGTTCGTCCGCCAGAACAACTCCGCCGACGAGCAGGCCTTCATCGAGCACTGGCGCGCGATTGCCGACAAGGTCCACGTCACCGACCTGCACAACTGGGGCGGGACGCTCAACACCGAGTCGGACGTCAATTACCCGTGCTACCGGCCCTGGCTGACTTTCACCGTCCTCTGGGACGGCCGGGTCTCGCTCTGCTGCGCCGATTTCGACGGCAAGACCATCCTCGGAGACCTCAACGCCGCCTCGATCCGCGAGATCTGGAACGCCGAGCCATACCGCCTGGCGCGACGACAGCATCTCGAGAGCGGCGGCCCCGATATCTGCCGGTCCTGCGACCTCCCCCGCAAGGACTCGCCACTCTGGATCACGAAGCTCGCCTAGCCGGGCTCAGCCGGCGGATCGCCGCGGTTCCACTCGCCTCGCTGGAGGGCGTATACTTTCTGAAAGGTGACTGCGAACTCATGAAGATCTGTTTTCGCCGCATCGCTGCCGCCGCCCTCGCCGCGGGGCTGCTCTCCGTGGTCCCGGCGGCCGCCGGCGAGCTCAAGCTGACGCTCGGGAACGGCCGCGCCACCCTGATTGCGCAGGACGTGCCGCTTCGCCAGATTCTCGCCGAATGGGCACGGCTGGGCCAGACCATCATCGTCAATGGCGACAAGATGGCGGGGCCGCCGCTGACCCTGCAACTCGTCGACCGGCCCGAGCGCGAAGTCCTCGAGGTTCTCCTCAAGTCCGCCGGCGGTTACATCGCCGCCGAGCGCAAGGTCCTGGTCGCCAACGCCTCGGTCTTCGACCGGGTGATGATCCTGCCGACCAGCCGGGGTCCGGTCGGCGTCGCCGCCGCCACTCCCCCGCCCTTCAATCGCCCGACGATGCCGCCGCAGATGCAGCAGATGCCGCCGCCGGTGGCGGATGACGACGAACCGATGGAGCCGAGTCCGCCGGGCGCCCAGCCGATCAACCAGCAGCCGCCCCCGTATCCCGCGATGCCGGTGCCGCCGGGGCAGCCCGCGGCGCAGCCGCCGGTGCTGACCGCGCCGCGTCCCGGCATGCTGCCGGCGCCGCCCGGGAGGCAGCCGCAGCCCTACGGCGTCCAGCCCAACGGCCGCCCGCCGGGTAACGGGTCCGGCGATCCAGATCGCTAGACCGGAACGGCCGGCGTCCGCCGGCCGTTACGGTAGAATCAGCCGGTCATGACCGCCAGCCCACCGGTGGTGCGCACGGGTGAGTACGCCGCCCGCGGCGATTACCATCGCGCGCCCGATCCCGACTGGGACTACTACCCCACCTACCTGGCCAAGCTCGAAGCCGTTCGCCGCTGGCTCGACGCCGCGGCCCCCGGCGAGCGGGTGCTCGACGCCGGCTGCGGCGAGGGCATCCTCGTCGACGAGTACGCCGGCCGGCTGGCCATCGAGGGCATCGACGCCAACTACTCATCGGCGCGGGTGCGCAGCGGATCGCTCACCGCGCTGCCCTACAGAGAGGCCGCCTTCGATCGCGCCCTCTGTCTCGACGTCCTCGAGCACTTGACCTTCGCGGACCAGCCGCGTGCGCTCGCCGAGCTGTTCCGGGTGCTGCGCCCGGGAGGGCTGCTGCTGGTCTCGATCCCCAACCTGGCGCACCTGCAGTCGCGCGTCCACTTCGCGCTCCAGGGACGGCTGATCCGGACGGCGTCGGAGGACAAGCACCCCGGCGATCGTCCGGCCGGCGATTACATCACGCTCGGGCGCCGCGCCGGGTTCGCGCTGGTCTCGCGCCGCGGCATCTTTCCGACCGTGCCGGTCCTCACCCGCCTGATCCGCCGGCATCCCCGCGCGCTGCTGCCGCTGCACCGCCTGCTCACCCGCCTCATCCCGGTTCCCGGCTGGTGCTTCCTGAATCTGCTGACCTTCCGGAAGCCCTGAACCGTTGCGCCAGAAGCTCCGCGAGCTCACGACCAACCTGGCGGTCTACGGCGCCGGCGATGTCGCGATTCAAACCGTCAACTTCCTGCTCCTCCGCTTCTACGTCGAGTACCTGACGCCGGCGGACTACGGCGTCCTGGCGCTGCTCGCCAGCATCGAAGCCCCGGTCAAGCTGTTCTTCCGCTGGGGCGTGGACGGCGCCTTCATGCGCTACTGGTTCGACTGCGAGGACGAAGCGGAGCGGCAACGCCTCTCGAGCACGCTGTTCTTCTTCCTGCTGGCGGTCAACGGCACGCTGCTGATGCTCTCGCTCGCCGCCGCGCCGTTGGTCTCCGGCCGGCTGCTGCATTCCGCCGGCTACACGCTGGCGCTGCAGCTCGTGCTGCTCAACACCTTTGCCATCGGCTTCACCTTCATCCCCTTCCACGTCCTTCGCATCCAGAAGCGCGCCCGCGAGTTCTCAGGCCTGACCTTCGCCCGCTCCCTGGCCACCCTCGTCCTCCGCATCGTCCTGGTCATGGGCATGGGGCACGGCGTGATGGGCGTGGTCGTGGCGGATGTCGCGGTGACGGCAGTGCTGATGGTCGTGCTGCTGAAGTGGTTCGCGCCGCTCATCAGATCGACTTTCTCGATGCCGCTGCTGCGCAA
>JAYTEJ010000122.1:0-5927 GCA_043735365.1 Acidobacteriota bacterium | reverse complement strand
AAACCCATGGATTCGGCGCGGCTGGTGTCCCAGGCGCCCGGCCAGCCCGCCACCATGCGGGCGATGCGGGCATCGGGCTCCCAGCGCACGCGCCCGGCGGCCTCAGGGCCGGCGACGCGCGCCAGCGACTCGACCATCTCCCCCGCCGACACCGACAAGCCGGGCAGGTTCACCGACCGGCTGGCGCCAAACGCCTCCGGCGCCATCTCGGCCCCGGCGATCAGGCACTCGGTCACGGTCGACGGCGACAGCACCCAGATGCGCGCCTCCGGCGCCACCGGACAGACCGCCTCCTGGCCGCTCAGCGGCTCGCGGATGATGCCGCTCGCAAACGACGAGGCCGCGGCATTGGGACGCCCCGGCCTGACGGTGATGGTCGGCAGCCGCAGGGCGCGGCCGTCGAGGAAGCCCTTGCGGGTGTAGTCCGCGAGCAGCAGCTCGCCGATCGCCTTCTGCGTGCCGTACGACGTCTGCGGGTTGAGCGCCGTGCCGTCCTCCACCAGCGGCGGCAGCGCCCCGCCGTAGACCGCCACCGAGCTCGCGAACACGACGCGCGGGCGGTTGCCGGCCTCGCGGCAGGCCTCGAACAGCCGCCGCGTCGCGTCGACGTTGATCCGCATCCCCAGATCGAACTCCGCTTCGGCCATGCCGCTGACCACCGCCGCCAGGTGAAACACCACGTCGGTTTCGGATCCGATGACTTTCCGCAGCACGCCGGCATCGCTGATGTCGCCGGTGACGACCAGCGCCCGCGGATCCTCGAGCGGGACGTGGGGCACGGTGTCGACAAGGGTGAGCAGGGCGATCGGCTGCGGCTGTCCGTCGCTTCCGGCGAGCGTGCCGCGCCGCAGCAGCCGCGCGGCCAGGCGCTGCCCGAGGAACCCCGAGCCGCCGGTGATGAGGATGCGCATCCCGCGATTATGTGCCGGGAGCAGGGCTTCAGGTAGACTGCTGCGGCTGATGCCTGCCCAGACCGCCCCAGTCCGTTCACCGGATGAAACCGCCGCGTACCGCAAGGTGACGTGGCGGCTGCTGCCGTTCCTGATGCTCTGCTACGTCGCCGCCTATCTCGATCGCGTCAACGTCGGCTTCGCGCGCCTGCAGATGGTCGGCGATCTCGGCTTCAGCGAAACGGTCTACGGCCTCGGCGCCGGAATGTTCTTCATCGGCTACTTCCTCTTCGAAGTGCCGAGCAACCTGATCCTGCACCGCGTCGGCGCCCGCATCTGGATTGGCCGGATCATGATCTCCTGGGGCCTGGTCTCGGCGCTGTTCATGTTCACGAAGACGCCGGCGATGTTCTACGGCCTGCGCTTCGCGCTCGGGGTCGCGGAGGCGGGGTTCTTTCCGGGCATCATCCTCTACCTGACCTACTGGTATCCGGCAGAGCGGCGCGCCCGGATGATGGCGCTGTTCATGGCGGCCATCCCGATTGCCGGCATCTGCGGCGGCCCGCTCTCCGGCTGGATCATGCAATCGGCCGACGGACTGCACGGTTGGCGCGGCTGGCAGTGGCTCTTCCTGCTCGAAGCCCTCCCCGCCATCGTCATTGGCATCGCCGCGATGATCTATCTGGACAACGGCGTGCGCTCGGCCGGGTGGCTGAGCGAGGGAGAGAAAGCGCTGGTCGAGGGCGCGCTGGCGCGCGATCGGGCGCACCTGGTGGAGCATCGCTCGCTGGCCGCGGTCTTCGCCGACCGGCGGCTGTGGCGGATGTGCGGCATTTATTTCTGCTGCGTGATGGGGCAGTACGGCCTGACCTTCTGGATGCCGACGCTGGTGCAGGCCGCGGGCGTCCGCGGCGCGCTGCACATCGGCCTGCTGACCGCCGTTCCCTACACCGGCGCCGTGGCGGTGATGCTGCTCATCGGCCGCAGCGCCGACCGCCACCGGGAGCGCCGCTGGCACACCGCGGTGCCGATGGTCGCCGGCGCCATCGGGCTGACGCTCAGCGCGCTCGCCGGCACCCACACCACCGCGGCGATCGTCTGCCTGACGATCGCGGCCGCCGGAGTCCTGACCTGCGCGCCGCTCTTCTGGAGCCTGCCGACCGCGCTGCTCGGTGGCACCGCGGCGGCCGCCGGCATCGCCGCGATCAACTCGGTCGGCAACCTCGCCGGCTTTGCCAGCCCCTACCTGGTCGGCTGGCTGAAAGACCTCACCGGGAGCACCGCCGCCGGCATGTACGCCGTCTCGGCGGCGCTCGTTCTCGGCGCCGCGGCGGTGCTCACCATCCCGGCGCGCCTCGTGAACCGGTAGTGTTTCAGCTCCCGGCTACGCGTACAGCGTCAGCCCACCGTCAACCCGCAGCACCTGGCCGTGAATCATCTCGGCCGCGGGAGTGCAGAGGAAGGCGACGGCGTTGGCCTGATCGCGCGGCGCGGCGTAGCGCATCAGCGTTCCTTCCGAGACCATCATCGCCGGATCAACGACCCGGGTGTTGCGGAAGCGGGCGGTGGAGGTGGGGCCGGGGCTGACGCAGTTGACCCGGACGTGATGCTCCCGCATCTCGTAGGCGAGGCAGCGCGTGAAGTGGACGATCGCCGCCTTGATGGTCGAGTAGGCGACCTCCGGCGAGGTGCCGAAGTGCCCCGCCGCCGAGGCGATGTTGACGACCGAGCCGGCGCGCCGCACCACCATGCCGGGGACCACCGCCTGGCACATCAGCATGGTACCGATCAGGTTGCGGTCGAGCAGCGCCCGCACGTCCTCCATCGAGATGTTGAGGGCGTTGTTGGGATTCGGCTTGCCCCCCTTGGCGCCGATGTCGCCGCCGGCGGCGTTCACCAGGATCGTCAGCGGCCCGATCTTCGCCTCGATCTCTCCGACCATCGCCTTGACCCGGGCTTCATCGGCGATGTCGCCGATCACCGCGCAGGTCCTGGCGCCGTGGCGGGCGAGGTCGGCCTCGGAGGCCGCCAGGTCCGCGAACTCGCCGTACTGGGCGGGTGCGGTTTCGCTCTGATCGTGAATCGCCACCGCCGCCCCCAGCTCCGCCAGGCGTAGCGCCATGGCGTGCCCGAGGCCGCGCCCGGATCCGGTGACGAGCGCGACCTGCCCCGTGAGCGAGAGTTCCCTGTCGTCCATTCCGCTGCCACCTCTCCCTGACCCCTGTGACGGGGATTCACATCCATCCCAGCGCGCGCAGATTCTCGACGCTGCGGGCGAGCTGCGCCCCCTCGTAGGCGATCAGCGCCTCGTTCGACGCGCCTCGCTCCCACGGGGTGCGGCAGTCGGCGTCGTCGCCGAGCCGGCGCTGCCGCAGCCTGGCGAGGGCCACGCCAAGCTCCGCCGCGCCCCGGGGCCCGTACCCCTCCCACCAGCCGGCGCTGAACAGCCGGATGTGGCGGGCCTCGAGCGCACCTGGTTCGATCGACGCCGTCAGCGCCGGCTCCCGACCGCCGAGGATCGATTCGAGCTCCGCGAAGGGGACGCAGCCGTCCCCGATTGCGCATCGCACCAGCCGGAAGCCGTCGTCTGTCCACTGCGCCACGTAGTCCTTGAGATGCACGTGGCGAATCCGGTGTGCGGCGCGCCGCGCGAAGGCCACCGGATCCTCGCCAACGGAGAACGGGTTACCGGTGTCGAAGACGATGCCGACATGGTCGCCGGCCTCCTCCGCGATCGCGACCAGCTCCTCGCTGCCCAGGTCCTGATGGTTTTCGATCGCCAGCTCGAGCCCGGCCTCGCGCGCCCGCTGCGCTTCCCGGACGAGCGTACCGCGGGCGTGCGCCAGCATCGTCTTCCAGCGCGGACCGAGCGCCGCCCGTGCGCCCTCGAGCACCGGCATCAGGTGCAGCCGGACCAGGCCGGCGCCGACCGCCGCGGCGCGGCGGATGGGTTCGGCCAGGGTCTCGCCGGGCTCGTGCGCGAGCCAGTAGCTGCAGATCACCGTGTCTTCGGCCAGCTCGCGCTGGACGGCGGCGAGCTCCGCGTCCGCCATGCCGGCCAGCCAGCGGCCGTCGATCTCGATGCAGCGCGCCCCGATCCCGCGCGCGATGTCGATGAACCCGCGCAGGCCGACGCCGCGGGCGTTCGCCCTCGGCGTGCCGAGGCCCTGGAGGCCGACGGTACAGGTGAGCCCGTAAGGGTTCAGGCCGACGCGGAACATGCCGTCCTGCCCGCGGCCAGCCGGACGAGTGCGCGGGGCGTGGTCACCGCCGAACCAGCGGACCGCTGACGAAGGCCAGGGAGCGAGGTCCGGCCGCGTTCCTCCGTCATCGCGGCGTCGCCGCCGGCGCGGGCGCCGGCGCTGTCCGGGCCGGCGCATACATCACGAAATCGTAGAGCCGATCGCCGGCGCCGACGAGCAGGTGCTGGCGGCCGTCGAGCATATAGGTCTGCGGCGGATTGGTGACCTGGCCGATCCGCGAGTGCCACAGCGCCTTGCCCGTATAGGCGTCGTGGGCGACGATGCTGCCGCCGCCATCGCCGGCGAAGACCAGCTTGCCCGCGGTGGCGAGCACCCCGCCGCCGCCGCCGGCCCCGCCTTCATACTTGTAGCGCCACGCCGCCTTGCCGGTCCTGTAGTCGATGGCGGTCAGGAAGCTGCCGCCCGAGCCGGCCCGCGACTCGAGCTTGCCGCCGAGCCCCATCGAGCCGCGCGGATCGGTGTCGAGCAGGTAGAAGATCGAGTAGGTGTTGTTTTCGGACACGTAGAACAGGCCGGTGTCCGGTGAATACGCCGGCGGCTCCCAGTTCACCGTCCCCCCGGCCGACGGCGATACCAGCGATCCGCCCACCGACGGATCCTTCTCCGGGTTGCGCCGCGGACGTCCCTGGGCGTCGATCTCCCTGACCCAGTTGGTCGTCGAGCCGTAGCGGCTGGTCAGGACGTGCTCGCCGGTGACGCGGTCGACGACGAAGAAGTAGCCGTTGCGCGCCGCCGTCATCACCAGCTTGCGCATCCGCCCCTTGAACGGCGCGTCCACCAGCACCGGCGTCTGCGCCGAGTCCCAGTCGTGCATGTCGTGCGGGGCGGTCTGGTAGTGCCACGCCATCTTGCCGGTGTCGACGTTGACCGCGACGAGGGAGCCGGTGAAGAGGTTGTCCCCTTCCCCGCGCCCGAGCGTGTACGCGGGGGTCGGATTGCCGGTGCCGAAGATGTAGAGCTTGGTTTCGGGATCGTAGGCGCCTGGGAGCCACGGTTGAGCGCCGCCGTGGCGGGCGGCATCGAGGCTCGGCCAGGTGTCGAGGCCCGGGTCGCCGGGATTCATCGGCACCGTGTAGAGCTTCCACTGCAGCTCACCGGTCTCCGGATCGAACGACTGGAGGAAGCCCGGCATGTCGAGGTCGTTGCCGGTACCGGCGATGACATGGTTGCCGACCACAATTGGCGCCATGGTCGAGAAGTACTGCTGGTTGAAGTCGGAGATGACCTTGTGCCAGCGCTCCTTGCCGGTCTTGGCGTCGAGCGAGACGAGATAGTTGTCGGGCGTCTCCATGTAGAGATAGTCGTGCCACATGCCGAAACCGCGGGTGGCGATGTGGGTGCCGCCGCGCGTCTTCCAGAAGTAGTGCCACAGCTCGCGGCCGTCGCGGGCGTCGATCGCCCAGCCGTTGTCGGGAGAGGTCAGATAAATGGTGCCGTCCACCATCAACGCCGAGGCCTTGATGGTGACTCCGCCCCCGGTGTCGAACTCGCCGGTGCCCTCGCCGCCGATGACGAGCGGCACGCCGCCGCCGCCGCGGCCGCCGCCGAAGCCGCTGGTCTCCTTCGCGGACCCGGCCGTCAGCTCGGACGTCCAGGCCAGCGTCAGGTTGGCGACGTTGCCCCGGTTGATCTGGGTGAGCGCGCTGTAGCGCTTGGCGGTGTAGTCGCCGCTATAGGTCGGCCAGATGTCGGAGAGCGGCTTGAGCAGCCCTGCCGGGTCGAGCCCGGAGCCCTGGGCCACGAGCAATGCCGGCGCGAGCACCAGCGGCATCAG
>JAYTEJ010000121.1:0-20923 GCA_043735365.1 Acidobacteriota bacterium | reverse complement strand
GTTCAGCGCGCGGTGGGAACTAGAGTACATCGCCTCGACGTCAGAACGTGCGCCACCATGTCAGGATGCCCTCGACCGACGCCGCGGCCAGCAGCGCGGCGGCGGCGATGCGTCCGGGGCGCTGGGCCGCCCAGAGCCCGGCGACTCCCGCGGCGGCGGCGACGGCAAACGCCGGTACCGACGCCAGGTAGTAGCGCATGTCAACCGGAGTGAGAACGCCGAGCACGAGAAACGCGAGGCACGACAGCGTCCAGCCAGACAGCGCCAGTGTCAGACGGTCCCGCGCGCCGCGCCGGAACAGGGACCAGGCGCCGAGCGCCGCGAGGGCCAGAATCGCGGGTCCGAAGTAGGCGCGCAGATACATCGGGACGCTGGCGGCCCGGGCGCCGATCGATCGCCCGCCCGCGTCCGGTGCCGCGGCCGCGGTCTCGGTGCCGATGCGCGCCAGCTCCGTACGATAGGTCTCCCCGAAATGCGCGTAGTAGAGCGCCACCGCCAGCAGCAGGGCGCCGCCGGCCGCGAGCAGGACGGCTGAGGACACCGGCCGCAGCTCGAGGCCTCCGCGCCAGCGGATCACCAGGGCGATGGCCAGGCAGGCCGCGAACAGCAGGGGAAACGTGCTCGTGTGCGACATGAAGGCGGCCGCCAGCAGCACGGCGAGCAGCGCCACGGATCGATTCCACGGCCGGTCAATGGGAGCCGCCGCCAGCACCACCAGCGCCAGCACGGCCACCGACTGCGCGAAGGCATTGGTCAGATTGCCCACCGTGAAGACGCGCAGCTCCAGAGGAATGAGCTGATACAGCAGCGTTGCCGCCGCCGCCGTCCAGGTGCCGGGCCAGTGCCGCCGCACCGCGTGGTACAGCGCTCCTCCGGCCACGGTGTCGACCGCGAGCGCCACGATCCGCAGCAGTGCCATGTCGCCGGCGCCGCGGGCGGTCAGCCGTGCGAACGGCGCCGCGAAGAGGTAGAACCCTGGCGGATAGGGGAAGGTGTAGTTCCCGGGAGCAATGGAGGTGAAGTAGAGAGTGCCGGCGAGGACGCCCTGGAAGCGATGCGCATGAAACATCGCGTCCCCCACCGGCATCTCGGGATGCAGCAGGATCAGGAGCTTGAGAAACAGCGACCCTGCCGAGAAGGCGACCACGAAGCGCGCTGCCGGGCCACCGCCGCGCCGGCGCAGCAGCCACGCCGAGAGGGCGAGCGCGGCGGCCGTCCAGGCGGCAAGCACCGCCGCCGTCTCAGGGTAGCCAGTGTACGGGGCGAACCCCCGCGCCAGCATCGCACCCTGGCCGAGCGCCAGCAGCGCCGTGCCGCCCGCCGCCGCCGGCCACGCGGCGAGCAGCGCCAGCGCCGCGCCCATCGCCGCGGCGCCGAGCGCCGCATCGGCGATAACGGAGAGCGGCGGCCAGGCGATGCCCACCGGAGCGAGCGTCACCTCGTCGAGCATCACGCCAAGCGCTCGCGAGTCGCCCGGGCCCGGCACCATCGTGTCCGAGACGTCCATCCGGATCACCGCGCCGCGCGGACGCTGGGCATGCGCCGGGATCGTCACCCGAATCGTCTCGAACGCCGCCGCCGAGCGCTGCGACGCCAGCAGCAGACCATCGGCGTAGAACCTCAGCTCCGGGCCGCTGGCCGATCCCGGCCGGGCGGCACGCGCCCGCAACTCGAGGGTCCAGTCGCGCCTGCGGTCGAGCCCGGGAAGCCGAAGCGACAGATCCTTGCCGGTCCAGGCGAACGTCAGGCCGCTCGCCGGATCGCGCTCGGCCGGGTACAGTCCCCCGATCAGGCGCGGGGGATCGGTGTCGAAGGAGGCGCGGATCTGGCCGCCGGCGGCCGAGAACATCAGCACCGCCGCGGCGCCGAGCAGCGCACCCAGCACGGCCAGCGCCGCGGCTCGCGCCAGCGTCCCGGCGGCGGCTGCCTCAGACGCCCGCGCCATCGGCTCCATCGCCCCCGGTCAGCTCCCGATAAATCGCCCAGTACTGCGCCGCCACCGCCGGCGGCCTGAACTCCCGCTCGATGGCCTCCGCGGTCGAGGTCAGCGTCCGGCGCTTGTCCTGCAGGAACCCGACGATGGCCTTGCCGAGCGCAATCGGCTGATCGACGGGGACGATCGCGACATCGGGACCGAAGACGCCGTTCAGCTCGAGACCTCCCGGATTATCGGTCGAGATCACCGGCGTCCCGCAGGCGAGCGCCTCCACTGCCACCGTCGGCAGCGCTTCGAGCACCGAAGGCAGCACGAACAGGTCCGCCGCGGCGCAGTAGCGTGCCACCGCCGCATTGTCGATCAGTCCGGCGAACACCACGTGCCGTTCGACGCCGGCCGATCGGGCCGCGCCGCGCAGCGTCTCGAGCAGCGGCCCGGTGCCGCAGATCACCAGCCGGGTGTCGGGGAAGAAGCGGACGACGTCGGTCATGGCGTCGATGAGGGTGCGCTGGCCCGCCAGCGGATGGAGCCGCTTGACGTTGAGGAGCAGGTGCCGGCTGCCGATCCCGAGCGCGGCGCGCGCCGCCGCCTGCGCGCCGGCGTCGTGCCGATCGAACCCCGGCCCGACCGGCGGGTAGACCACGCGGGCGCGCTTGCGCCCGAGGCCGAGGGCATGCGCGCGTGACATCAGGCGGTCGCTGTAGAACGTCACGTAGGAGGCGGCGCGATAGGCGCGGGTGAAGAGATCCGGGCCGAACCGGCGGGGCGCATAATGCCAGATCTCGGTGCCATAGAGCGTCAGCACGACCGGTTTGCCGGCACGCCGCGCCAGCAGGACCGCCACCTCCGCCAGCAGTCCGTTGCTGTGCACGTGGACGACGTCGGCGCGGGCAATGGCCGGCGCCAGCACGCGGCGCATCCGCAGTGCCGCGAGCGCCGGCCCGAGCTGGGCGGCGCGATCGAGAATGCTGCCGGTCCGGCGCGGCACCCATCGGATCGGACCCGCGACCGCGCCGCTCCCGCCCGCCCGCGGCGGATGGGCGACGTACTCCACCTCGTCGCCGCGCTCGTTCGCCCAGGTGCCCAGCTGCGCCGGCAGCAGCGCGTTGGCGGCCTGGTCAGGCGGCAGGTGCGGGGTAACGTGCAGGATGCGCATCAGCGCGAGTAGGCCTGCCGGAACTCGGCAAACGTCAGCGGCGCGGCGCCGAGATCCCGGGTGGCGAACGCCAGGAACCGATCGAGCCGCTCGCAGAAGGCGTCGAGCTCCGACTGGGTGCGGTTGTAGGGGCTGCCGCCGACGATCGCCTCGCTCGAATGAAAGAGCAGGTTCAGGACCGGTTCACCGTCGGCCGCCAGCCGCCGGGCGAGCGCGATCATGTCGGCCAGCGACGAGTAGGACGGACGCAGCCAGCGCATCCGCAGCAGCCGCAGGGCGCGGAGGATCCGCTTGGTGGTGTAGGGCCGCGGCGCGCGCGCATACAGGTACTGCAGCCGCCGCGGCAGCCTGCGGTTGAGCGCCGCGGAGACCGGCACCTCGAGCAGGTTGCTGGTCCCCGGTGCGGTGGCGTCGTCGTAGGCCAGGAAGTAGGGCGTCAGCGGCGCCTCGACGAAGTCGGGGCCGCCCTTGTGGGTCTCGTAGAACAGCGGCGCGACGCTGGACTCGACGAGGTAGCCGAAGCGCTCGAGGCCGGCGACGTGCTCGGCCGAGAATCCGAACCGGCCGGATCGATAGGAGACCGGCGCCCGGCCGATGGCCGCGGCGATCGCCCCGGTCAGCGACTCCAGCTGCTGCTCGAAGCGGCCGCGCGGCAGGGTCGAGGCGTAGGCGTGCCGCCGGACGTCCTCGGCGGTGCAGGGCGGCGTCTCCCACGCGTGATGGTGGGCGCCGATCTCGCAGTCGCCGCCATCCAGCAGGCCGCGCAGCACCTCGGCCGAGCGCGGGTCGGTCGCCACCGGATGGGTGATCACGTAGGTCGGCCGGACCCCGTGCTTCGCGAACAGCGCGTGCAGCCGCGGCAGCGCGTAGATGTTCGCGAAGGTCTGGCTGGCGCGGGCGGCCGCGTCCCACTGATTGTCTCCCTCGGTGTCGATGCCGACGAGCAGGTTCATCGGTCCTGATCCGAGTCGCCCGCGGTGACGTGCCAGCTGTCGGTCTCCTCGTAGAACGCCGGCGGCACGTCGAGAGCGTTGATTCTGGCGACGAACTCCATGGTGGACTTCACCTGGAAGTAGCCGGAGCGGCGCAGCCCGCGGCGGAAGCCGGCATGCATCGCGAACGTCCGGATTTTGTCGGAATCGGCGGCCCGCGCCTCCCGGTCCACCCACTGCAGCAGCGTCGGCAGCGCCGTCTCGTCGTCCGGATCGGTGAGGAAATCGGCGAGCAGGGTGACGCGCCCGCGCGGCTCGTGGTGGTGCCGGTAGACGGCGTAGCCGATGTTGCGGCTGTCGCGGCGAAGGGCGGCGATGCTGTAGCGGACGTGGGGGGCGGACACGTACTTCCAGTTCAGGTAGGCGGCGTCGCGCCGGACCGCGAAGGCGAACTTCGGCGCCAGCGTCTCCCAAAGCTCGGTGAAGCTGTCGTCGAAGCGCGGGATGATCCGCACTTCCGCCCGCAGCGGCTGCGCCCGCGCGACGATGCGGATGAGGGGCAGGGTCAGGGCGGAGACCAGCCTGTTGATGGGTACCGGCCAGTTGGGCCGGCGCAGGGCGCGCCGGGTCAGCGGCTTGACCAGGCAGGGCACCGGCCCGACGTCGGGCCAGCGCAGCTTCTGGAACAGCCGGTGCGAGGACTCCGAGAGCCCCAGCCCGAGCGACGCGCCGACGTTGCGATCCCAGGTGCGGAACAGCACCTCGCCCAGCCCCTGCCGCTGGCGTTCGGGCGCGACCATCACGTCCATGCCCCAGGAGCCCTGGACCTCGCGGCCGGCCGCGGAGAGACGCACCGGCATGGTCGCGTACTGGCCGACGATCGCGGTCCCCTCGCGGGCGATCCAGATCTCGGGCTCCTGGCCGGGGCTATTGGGATTGCTGTGGTACTGCCAGTCCCAGCGCAGGCGGCTGCCCTCGGCGGCGTCGTGGCCGAAGACGCGGCGGTAGAGCGCCTCGACCGCGCGCCTGTCGTCCGGTTTGTAGCGGGTGATGTCGGCCACGGCTGTCCCTACGCGCCTGCCAGCACGTATTCGATGTTGCTGATGAGCGCATCCTGCGTCAGCGGGCTGTCCCTGAGCCAGCGCGCCAGCGGCCCCGGCAGCCGGCGGACGGTCGCCGTCGCGTGCAGCTCCTCGCGCACGATCCGCAGGCCGGCGTCGGCAATCTGCCGGCGCAGCCGCCGGACGCGGACTTTCTCGAGCAGATCGTCGTGCTTCAGTTCGCCGCGCCGCGCCGCCTTGATGAACGAGTTCTCGTTGGCCGGCTCGCGGAGCGCCCAGGTGGCGTGCCGGGCGAGCTGCTGGAACGCGGCAAAGGCGATGCGGCGTCCGAACATCAGGTGCAGCGGCACCGGGATCTTGAGCCGGGGCAGGTGCGCGCCGGCAAACGACAGGTAGGGCGCGGTCGAGAGGTAGACGCGGCCCCCCGGAGCGAGGACGCGCGCGCACTCGCGGAGGTAGAGCGGCGCGTCGGCGACGTGCTCGATGACGGCGTGCGACAGCACCAGGTCGAAGGCCCCCGCCGCGAACGGGAGCGCCATCCCGTCCGCCAGCGCGAAGTGGAGATTGGCCATGCCGCGCTCGCGCCCGAGCCGGACGCCGGCGTCCTGGAAACGCTCGGCGGGATCGATGCCGACGACCTGGGCGGCTTCCTCGGCGAGCGACAGCGGCATGCCACCGCCGCCGCAGCCAGCGTCGAGGACGCGGCCGTGCAGCACCACGCCCGCGCGGGCGAGAAAGGCGAGCACCTTGGCGCTTCGGTAGTACTCGAAGAGCGCGTAGTCGTACTCCGACCGGAAGCGAACATCCGCATGCGCCTTGATGGCGCCCTCGTCAATCCTTCGCACGCCCGCTCATCTGTCGTAATTCCTGCCGTTCTTCAACCGCCGCCGAACTTGTCGATGAGTGCCGCGCGGTCGTGGCCCGTGGACGTCTCGGCGACGTCGAAGGTCCGGATGATGCGGTAGTGCGGAGAGGCGCGCAGCACGTCCAGGATGACGGGGTTCCCCGCCTGGGACTCGTAGCCGAGGCTCGGCGCCACGTAGCTCAGAATATATCGCACATCATCCCGCCGCTCGCGGTCCTCGTAGTTGCCGAAGCCGCGGCCGATGAAGACCGGGCGGATGTGGTTTTCGAGCGCCAGGCCGTTGGCCAGCTTGCCTTGCACCAGGGTGCCGGCAGGGAGCACCCGGCCGAGCTCCCTCGAGGCTTCGTAATTCTTGTAGGAACGGGTGCGCGCCCATTGCCCGAACTGGACGAGCTGGCCGGCGGCGACCAGCGCGGCAATGCCGAGCGCCGCCAGCGGCGACCAGCGCCGCGACAGCGCCCGCGGCACGCGCGGCCACGTCCCATACAGCGCGGTCGCGGCCGCCGCTGCCAGTGCGGCCGCCAGCCGGACGTTCGGCCGCACCTCGTAGAGAAACGCCAGGCGGACCAGCGATCCCGCGATGACGTAGGCGGCATAGAGGACGGCCGGCAGCGCCAGCAGCGCGCGGCGGCGTGGCACACCCGCGAGCTCCGCCGGGATCAGGCTGCCGCGTCCGAGCGCGAGCGAGGCGAGCGCGACCAGTGGCGGAAGAAAAAGCACGAAGCGGCGCTCGTTGCCGACGTCGTGCAGAATCAGCTCGACGGCGCCAAGCGCGATCCACAGCACCAGCAGCCGCTCCGCCGGCCGCAGCGCGCGCCACCGCGCCAGCATCCCGAGCGCGGCGGTCAGCCCGACGGCGACGACGAACCACGAGCGGGTGAACAGGTCGTGGAGGATCGGGAACCAGGTGATCCGATCGAGCAGGGCACGGACCGTGTACGACGGCTTGCGCGTCACCGACATCTGCCAGTTGTAGAAGCGGTACTCCGACCAGTGCGGTGCCACGAACAGGATCAGCGCCAGCGCCCCAAACGCCGCCAGCCCCCCGAGCACCCAGCGGGCACCCGCGGCGTCCCGGTCGCCTGGCGGCGGCGCTGAGCGGCTCGCCACCAGGCGACCGCTGATCGACAGGACCGCGTCGAGCGCCAGGGTGCCGACGAAGAATGCCGCGGAGGCCTTGGTGAAAAAGGCGAGCAGCGCGCAGGCGGCAGCCCCGGCGCCCCAGCGCGGCGACGTCCAGGCGCGCGCATAGCAGTACCAGGACGCCACCATGAAGGCGACCATCGGTCCCTCCATCAGCGCGGCGCGGTTCCACATCACATAGACGTAATGGGTCGCGAGCAGCCCGCCGGCGATCAGGCCGGCGCGGCGGCCGCCGACCTGCGCGACACCGAGCCCCAGCAGCCACACCGACAGCAGGCCGCAGACTTCCGGCACCAGCCGCGCCTGCCGCACCCCGACGCCGAAGGTCTCGAACGACAGGTACTCGAGCCCGGTGAACACCGGCGCGATGTAGACCGGATTCCAGGCGTCGAGTCTCCACGCCCCGAAGAGCGCCTTGTTGCGTGCGTTGTGGACCCACGCGCCCTCGTCGTGCCAGACGATGCCGACGGTGGTGGTCCAGGGCGGATCGGCGGCGGGATAGAGGCCGCGAAGCGCGGCCGCCAGCAGCAGCGCCGCCAGCAGGCCGAGCCGGAACGCGCGAGGGGAGAGATCCGCGGCCGGCTGGGTCACCGCGGCTCCTGCCGCCTGACCCAGAGGTCGAAGCCGGCCGGCCCCTGCACCGGCTCGTACGAGGCGCGCAGCCAGCCGGCCAGCGGCAGGCTCGACATGAAGAAGTGGGCGGAGTCGTCGACGTCCGGATACCAGTCGCGCTGCTGCAGCGCGACCACCGCGGGCGGATGGCGGCGCAGATCCTCGAGCAGGCCGCTGACGCCGTAGCCCGGCCGCCCGGCGTTGAACCCGGCGATGACCGGCCGGCTCCAGAAGAAGCGCGACGCGCTGACGCGTCCGGCCTCGACGTAGGCGCCGCTCGAGAAGCCGAACACGAAGACCGGCTCGTTCGGCGCCGCGCGCAGGTCCAGCTCCGCCGCCAGTTCCGACATCGCCAGCGCCGAGTACTTCCGCATCGTCCGGTCGCCGTAGCGCGCCAGGTGATCGGTGCGGGACGACCGGCCCGCGGCGTAGCGGACGTCGTGCCAGGTGTTGTCCGCGAGTTTGGAGAAGTCGTTCACCCGCCACACGCCGACGGCGACGAGCGCCACCGCGGCAAGATTGACGATCCGCCACCGCGTCCACAGCAGCGAGCCGGCCCATGCCGCGGCCAGCGCCAGCGCCGGGCCCGTCTGGATGAAGTACTGGGGCAGGTCGCGGCTGCCGTTGATCGCAATCGAGAGGCACGCCGCCGCCACCCAGGCGACCGGAACCAGCCGGTCGCGCTCCCGGAGCGCCGTCGCCAGCAGCACCGCGCAGCCGGCGCCGCCGACCAGCCACAGCGCGTCCACCCGCGCGTGGCGCACCGGGAAGGTCAACAGGTAGGTGACGGCATGCGCTGGCCCGGCATACGTCTGCCCGGAGTAACGCAGGTTGTAGGTGATGGTCGCGTCGTAGAGCGCGCGGACGGCATGCCCCACGGCGAACCAGGCGAGAAATCCCGCGATCGGGAGCAGGAAGCCGGCGGCCATCGCGACCACCGCCGTTCGGGTCAGCCGGTTCCACAGCAGCAGCGCGGCCAGGCCGGCGCCGGCGTAGACGGCAGCGTTGTACTTGAACGTGAAGGCGATGCCGAAGAGGACGCCCGCGGCGGCGAACCGCCAGCCCGCCGGCTTCCGGCGGCTGCCGGCGAGCAGCACGAACGCCCCGGTCACGGCGGCGGCGATGAAGGTCTCGCACTGGGCGCGGACGCTGACTCCGCCCAGCCGTGCAAACGACGGATTGGACAGGAACAGGAACAGCAGCGCGGACAGCTGACCGACGATCGGCGCGGCCAGCAGCATGCCGAGGCGCCAGAGCAGCAGCGCCGTCAGCGCCGCGAGGGCGAGGTCGGCGCCGGACACGGCCGCCGCCTTCGGCCATGCGGCGCGCATCGCGGCATAGGCGACATGAATCGCCGGGGGCTTCTGATCCCAGGCATCCCTGTAGGGCAGGCCGCCGTGCAGGACGCGCTCGCCCACGTAGGCGTAGAGCCCCTGATCGGCCCCCATGGGCTGAACGAGCGATGGCAGGCGCACGGCGAGCAGGACGCACGCGAGCGCCAGGCAGAGGCGGTTCGTCATGTGGCAGAGACGGCGCATGAATTATAGTGCTTGCGAGTCAGATCCTTGAGCGCTTCGACCGGCCCCGCCGCCCTCTCGATCGTTGTCCCCACCTACAACGAGCGCGACCGTCTCACCGATCTGGTCGAGGCGATCTTCGCCGCCTATGCGGCCGAGCCGCTCGACGGCGAGCTCGTCATCGTCGACGACAACTCTCCGGACGGCACCGGAGCGCTGGCCGACGACCTCGCCACCCGCCATCGCATCGTCGTGCTGCACCGCGCCGGCAAGCTCGGCCTCGGCACCGCCGTGATCGAAGGCTTCGCCGCCGCCTCCGCCGCCGTCGTCGGGGTGATCGACGCCGACATGAGCCACCCGCCGGCGCTGCTGCCGCGGATGTTCGCCGCGATGCGCACGGCGGACGCCGACGCCGTCGTCGCCAGCCGCTACATTCCGGGAGGGGGGACGCGGAACTGGGAGCGCAGCCGGCTGCTGATGTCGCGGCTGGCCTGTGTGATGGCGCGCGGCCTGACCCCGATCCGCGACGCCACCTCGGGCTATTTCCTGATTCGCCGCGACCTGGCGCAGGGGGTCGAGATCTCCGCCGGCGGCTTCAAGATCTGCCTCGAGCTGCTGGTGCGCAGCCGCCCGGCGTCGCTCGTCGAGGTGCCGTATGTGTTCGTCGGCCGCACCGCCGGGGAGAGCAAGATGAACCTGAAGGAGGCCACCGGCTACCTGCGGCAGCTGCGGGCGCTGCGCCGCTTCGTGGCGAGCCATCCGCCGCTGCGGCAGACCTACCGGCGGCTGACGCTTCGCGACCTGGACTAGGGATATCGGCGCGCGGCACGGCGGTCGCGGATTGTCGGCTTTGCCGTCACTTCCGACAATTGTGGCCCCTCAATAATGGGGTAAATGGGGGTTCGCCTGGCACAAACGCCGCGGATTGACTTGGATCCGGCGCCGCGTCCCTCCGGCGTGACGCGGTTTGCGCCCATCCTGTCGGTTCCTACCCGATTGTCCGTCCGGAAGGGACCGTTCCGACAATTTCGTCCGTGACGACGTCGAAGTGAGAGAGCCTGGAGCCTCCAAAAGAGGTGGTGATGGCGACGTCGGTGGCGTCGAGGCCGGTGGCGAGCAGCACCCGGCCGATCCGCTGGGCGTTGTGGCGGGCGTCGAAGGTCCACCAGCGGTCCTCGAGGTAGACCTCGAACCAGGCGCTGAAGTCCATCGGCGACTCGGAGGGGGGCACACCGATATCCCCCAGATAGCCGGTGGCGTAGCGGGCCGGGATGTTGAGGGCGCGGCAGAACGTAATCGCGAGGTGCTGGAAATCACGACAGACGCCGACCCGTTCTGTATAAACATCGAGGGCGGTGCGGGTCGGCCGCGCTTCCGGGTAACTGAAGCGGACCTTGGCGTGCACCCAGCTGCAGACGGCCCGGACGCGGCTCCAGCCCTTTGGCTCGCCGCCGAATAGTTCCACCGCGGTGGCCGAGAGCAGGTCCACTTCGCAGAACCGGCTGCTCATCAGATAGCGCAGGGTCTCGGGTGGCAGCTCCGCCACCGGCACTTCGCGGGCGGTGGGGTTTTCGGGGTCCGGCGCGCCGGAATCGCGAATCAGCGTGGAATTTGTGAGCTTGACGGGCCCCGGTGGCGCGACGAAGCGGGTACAGATGTTGCCAAAGCTGTCTTCGTACTCCGTGACACCGACGGCCGGTTCGACGGTGAGCCGGTCCGGCTCCTGGAGGTCGCCGCGTCGCGACGGGTGGACGGACAGCAGCGCCACGAAGGGCACCGGCTGGTTGACCTCGAAGCGGATATCGTAGCCAAGTTTGATCAGCATGTCGGCCAGCCTGTATTCACGTGCCGCGCCAGATCCCCGGGGCCGCCGCCGGGCGGCCGTCGGCGGGTGGTCCGCGATGCGGCCCGCGCATTGCACTGCTGGACCGTCAGTTCCCGGAAGATCCGGCCGGCCGGCGTGCGTCGCGCACGACGACGGCCCACCTTCAGCTTCAGACCGCGAGGGCTCTGTGACCTACTGCCTCGGCATCGTGACAGACGAGGGGCTCGTGATGGCCTCCGATTCGCGTTCGAATGCCGGCTTCGACCAGGTCAACGTCTGCCGCAAGATGTACCGGTTCGTCCAGGAGGGGGAGCGCGTCTTCGTCATCCTGGTGAGCGGCAGCCTCTCGATCAGCCAGTCGGTGGTGTCGCTGCTGCGCCTCGACTTCGATGCCGGCCAGGGGCTGGCCCAGGCCGGCTCGATGTATCACGCCGCCCGCATCGTCGGCGAGGTGGTGCGGAAGGTCTCGGAGATCGACCGGGCGGCGCTCGAGCGCGACAGCTTCAGCTTCAACGTCAACCTGCTGCTCGGGGGGCAGATTCGCGGCGAGGATCCGGAGCTGTTCCTGATCTATCCGCAGGGCAATCCGCTGCAGGCCACCGACGACTCCCCCTATCTGCAGCTGGGCGAGTGCAAGTACGGCCGTCCGATCCTCGATCGCGGCATCGACCGCGCCACCTCCCTCGAGGTGGCCGCCAAGTACGCGCTGCTCTCCTTCGACGCGACCATCCGCTCGAACGTCACCGTCGGCCCGCCGATCGACCTGCTCGTCTACCGGAAGAACAGCTTCGAGGCGACCCGGCACCGGCGGCTGGGGGCGCTCGATCCGGACCTGACGCTGATTCACGCCTCGTGGGAGCAGTCGCTGCGGCGTGCGGTCGAGCAACTGCCGGAGATCCATTTCGACGAGCCCGATCGCGCCCAGCACGCGGCGGGGGAGTGGCGCCGGAAGCCGGGCGCCACCCGGACCTGAGCCAAGACCGGCTGACCCATGGACGTCGCGACCCTCGACCCGTTTGCCGGCTATGCCCCCGTCGCGGACGGCTACGACGAGATGCTGGACGACCGTGCCCAGCCGCGCAAAGCCTACCGCCGGCTGCACCGCGAGCTGCTGAAGGTGACGCCGGAGGAGCTGTCGCGCAGCAAGCAGAAGGCGGACCTGTTCTTCTTCAACCAGGGCATCACCTTCACCGTCTACGGGCGCTCCGAGGGGACCGAGCGGATCTTTCCGCACGATTTGCTGCCGCGGATCATCTCCGCGGCGGACTGGGAGACGATCGAGCGCGGCCTGACCCAGCGCGTCGTCGCGCTCAATCTCTTCCTCAAGGACCTCTATCACGAGCAGCGGATCATCCGCGATCGGGTGGTGCCGGGGGAGGTCATCTACACCTGCCGGCACTACCGGCGGCGGATGGTGGACGTCAAGGTGCCGCGCGACGCCTACGTCAACGTCATGGGGACCGATCTGGTGCGGCTGCCGGACGGGCAATTCGTCGTCCTCGAAGACAACCTGCGGGTGCCGAGCGGCGTCTCCTACATGCTCTCGAGCCGCAAGGTGATGAAACAGATCTTTCCGGCGCTGTTCCGCCGCTACGGCGTCCGGCCGATCGAGCAGTACAGCCAGGCGCTGCTCTCGACCCTCGGGTCGCTCGCCCCCGACGGCACCACCGACCCCACCACGGTGCTGCTGACGCCCGGCGTCTACAATTCGGCGTACTACGAGCACGCCTTCCTGGCCCGGCAGATGGGCATCGAGCTGGTCGAGGGACGCGATCTCGTCATCCACGACAACGTCGTCTACATGCGGACCACCAAGGGGCTGCAGCGCATCGACGTGATCTACCGGCGGGTGGACGACGACTTCCTGGATCCGCTGGCCTTCCGGGTGGACTCGGCGTTGGGCTCGCCAGGGCTGTTCAGCGCCTACCGGGCGGGAAACGTCACCCTGGCGAACGCGCTCGGCACCGGCGTCGCCGACGACAAGGCGATCTACGCGTTCGTGCCGCACATCATCCGCTACTACCTCGATCAGGATCCGATCCTCCACAACGTCGAGACGCTGCTGATGTCCGACGCCACCGCCAGGGCCCACGTGATCGGCCGCCTCGGCGAGTTCGTGGTCAAGGCGGTCGGCGAATCGGGCGGCTACGGGATGCTGATCGGCCCGCACAGCAGCCGCGAGCAGCGCGAGGCGATGCGCGAGCGGATCCTCGCCGATCCGCGCAATTACATCGCCCAGCCGGTCCTCAATCTCTCGACCGCTCCGTGCTTCATCGACGGCGCGATCCAGCCGCGGCACGTCGATCTGCGCCCCTACGTGCTGTTCGGCGAGAAGACGACGATCGTCCCTGGCGGCCTGACGCGGGTGGCGCTGCGCAAGGGATCGCTGGTGGTCAATTCCTCGCAGGGAGGCGGCTCGAAGGACACCTGGGTCCTGCAGGCCTGATTGCCATGCTCTCGCGGGTTGCCGACAGCCTCTACTGGATGAGCCGCTATTTCGAGCGCGCCGACAATACCGCCCGCGCCATCGAGGCGACGCACGGCCTGATGCTGAGCCGCGGCCAGTTTGCCCACGACCAGCGCTGGTACCGCGCGCTCACCAACTTCGGGCTGCCGTCCGACGCCAGGGATCAGGACCCACAGGTGGCCATCGGCCGCCTCGCCGCCGATCAGGAGAACCGCTCCTCGATCGTCTCGTGCATCACCTCCGCCCGGGACAACGCCTCCCAGGTGCGCGACGAGATCAGCTCCGAGATGTGGGAGCAGCTCAACCGGATCTACCACGACATTGCCAGCTCCGAGGTCGATCCGCAGGACGCCGCCGCCGTGCTGCGGCTCGTCTCCCAGATCCGCGAGGGCTCCTACAGCTTCTATGGCGCGACCGAGACCACCATGAGCCACGCCGAAGGCTGGCGCTTCGTGCAGCTCGGCAAGTTCACCGAGCGGGCCTGCGCAATCTCGCTGCTGCTCGACGCCTACTTCCCGGCGGCCGGCAAGCTGGACGACCTCGACTGGGTCACGCTGCTCGCCAGCGGCGCGGCGTTCGAGTCGTACTGCCGCGCCTTCACCGCCGACCTGCAGCCGAACCGGATCGCCACCTTCCTGCTGGTGCACCCGCAGTTTCCCTACTCGGTCCGCTACGCCGTGGATCGCATGCAGGCCTCGCTCGGCGCCATCATCGAGAGCTCGAGCGCCCGCAAGCGCGTGCGGATCGAGCGCATCATCGGCCGGCTGCAGGCGTCGCTGGCCTTCACTCCGATGTCGGAGCTGATGGCCGGCGATCTGCACGCCTTCTTGAACGGCGTGCTCGAGCAGTGCGGCGCCCTCCATCGGGCGGTGCACGAGGCCTATATCGACTATCCCGTCGAGGTCGCATTCGAACGCTGATGTTCTACGCCATCCGCCATCTGACGCGTTACCGCTACAGCCGCCCGGTCTGGCAGAGCGTGATGGAAGTGCGCATGCACCCGCTCAGCGACGAGGCGCAGCGGTGCTTCACCTTCCGGCTGTCGGTCAATCCGAGGGCGAGGATCTTCACGTTCCAGGACCACGCCCGTAACCACGTCCACCATTTCGATCTGCCGCAGCATCATCGCGAGCTGACGATCGTCGCGGAGTCGGTGGTCAACGTCGAGGCGCCCGCGGCCCTGCCTGAGTCGCTGCCGGCGGGGTCGTGGGCCGAGCTCGAGCGCGCCGTCCAGCAGGGGGACCACTGGCCGATGCTGATGCCCAGCCACTACGCGCGGCCCTCGCCGGAGCTCGACCAGTTCATCCGGGAGCTCGGGGTAGCCAGCGCCGATGGGCGCGACCCGCTCACTCTCGTCCGCCACGTCAACGAGGGCATTCACCGCCGCTTCGAATACGTCCGCAAGAGCACGGCGGTGAACTCGCCGATCGATGCCAGCCTCGGCACCCGGCGGGGAGTGTGCCAGGACTTCACCCACATCATGATCGCGATCGTGCGCGGCCTGCGCATTCCCTGCCGCTATGTCAGCGGCTACCTCCATCACGGCAACGACGACAACGATCGCTCCTCGGACGGCGCCACCCACGCCTGGGTCGAGACGTTCCTGCCGCGGCTGGGATGGGTGGGCTTCGATCCGACCAACAATCTCGTCGCCGGTGGGCGGCACATCCGGACCGCGACCGGGCGCGACTACTCGGACGTGCCGCCCACCCTCGGGACGATGAAGGGCAGGACCGACACCGAGCTGCAGGTGCGCGTCCGCGTCGCGCCGTCGCAGACGCTGCTGCCGCCGGATGAAGACTTCACGGCCGATGAGGAATGGGCGCTGTTCATCCAGGACGAGGTGCCCGCGCCGCCCGAGGTGGATCAGCCCCAGCAGTGAATCGGGAAGATGCGGCTGCGCTGTTGCGGCTTGAGGACGATTCGCTCGCGCAGGACAAAGCGTCGCCGCTACGATGGCGGGGCGGCGGGGCTGAGCTCGCGCGCGCTCGGCACCGCGGCGGCGGAGGTGTCCACGACCTTCGACCCGAACAGCGTCCGCGACAGCACCTGCCAGACGATGCTCTGCTTGGTCAGGGCAATGCGGGCGACGTCGCCAACGTGGCGCGCCATGTAGCCTGGACGCAGGAAGAAGCGCCGCTTGGCGCGGTTGATGGCGGCCATCACCAGCCGCTCGTCGAGGCCGTTGCCCTGGAGCATGTAGTACGAGTACTCCATCTTCGCCCAGTCGGCACGGGCGGCTTCCGGCAGCAGCGAGTCGCGCACGCATTTCTCGAAGAGCGCCGTGCCCGGGTAGGGGACCGCCGGGTAGAAGTTGGCGAAGTCCGGATCCAGCCGGATCGCGTAATCGATGGTGTGATCCATCGTCTCCGGGGTCTCGCCGGGGTAGCCGAAGATGAAGAACGCGAACGAGCGGATCCCCGCCGCCCGCATGTTGCGGAACGCCGCCTGAATCTTCTCCCGCTCGAGCCGCTTGACCATGTCCTTGCGCACTTCGTCGGACTCCGACTCGATGCCGAGCGCCAGCATCCAGCAGCCGGCGCGCTTGAGCCGGTGCACGAACGCCGGATCGGTGAGGTTGTCGGCGCGGGCGTTGCCGAACCACTGGATCGGCAGGTTGCGGGCGATCAGCTCGTCGCAGAAGGCGCTGAAGGACTTGACGTTGAGGGTGACCGTGTCCCCCCAGAGATAGAAGAACTCGACCCCCAGCTCGCGATGGCTGCGCTCGATCTCGTCGACCAGCGACGTGGCGCTGCGCTCGCGGAACTTGTGCCCCTGGTGGATTGGCGCGACGCAGAAGTCGCAGGTGTAGGGACAGCCGCGGCTGGTCTCGACGATGACGTAGCGCTTGTTGACGAGCGGCAGCGAATAGCCGTCGAGCGCGACCAGATCCCACGCCGGATACGGCATCGTCCCGAACCGGGTAAAGCTGCCGTGGGCGCGGTGCGGCACGACGGCGCCGTCGCGGCGCCAGGTCAGGCTCGGCACGTCCCCGAGATGATCGGCCGACGGCAGCGCCGCGAGCTGGACGATGCCGTCTTCTGGCTCGCCGACCAGCATGCCGTCAACCGACGGGGCGCGGGCCATCGACTCCGCCGCCGCGGTCGAGGCGTGCGGGCCGAAGCAGAAGATCGGGGCGCCGTATTTCGCCTTGAGCCCGGCAATGGCCGCGACGTCGGCGTCCAGCGTCGGGGTGGTGGTCGGGAAGACGATGAGGGTGGGCGCGAAGCCCTCCGTGTCGAGCCGGGCGATGACGTCCGCGATCGACATCCGCTCCGCGGTGGCGTCGATCAGCCGGACCTCGCACCCGGCCTCGCGCAGCAGCGCCGCGGCCAGCGCCAGGGTATAGGGCGGCTTGGTCGTGCCGAGCACGTCCTCGCGCTCCTGGCAGCGCCCCTGACGGGTGAAGGCGACGCCGTTGATGAGCGGCGGGTTGATGAGCAGCGTCTGCCGCCCGAGCATGGACATCATCGAACCACTGTCAAGGGAATGGCCCGCCGCGGCGGGCGCGCCAGGCCGGCGCCATAGGGTTCCGCCACCGGGACGGGTGAGAGCTCGACCTTGCAGCACCGCCGGCAGACCGGGAAGATCCCGTTCTCCACCAGCCGCCGCCGCATGTCGACGTAGCGCTCGCCGTTCCAGATTTCCTCGAGCGACGATTCCGCCAGGTCTCCGACCTCGACCCGGATGAACGGGCAGAAATACATCTTCCCGGAGAACGACACCCGGGCGTGCAGGAACGGATAGAGGCAGCGCCCCTCGAGTTTGGCGCCCGGGGAATAGTAGTTGTCGATCAGCTGCGGATGGACCTTGGGGCGGAAGTCGAACAGGATGTTGCGCTCCCGGCACTTCTCCTCGAGGGCGGCCACCTTGCGCCTGACGATGTCGATGTCGAGGCCCGGGTCCTCGGTCACGAAGGTGGCAATCGCCGACGCATCGGCCGCCCCGATCAGCCGCACCGTTTCGGCAACTTCCCCGGGGGTGCTGAACATCAGGTGATTGAGGCCGATGGCGTCGACGCCGAGCTCTCCCGCGACGTCCACCATCTGATCGAGCGCGTCGAGGCTCTCGTGCGCCACGGTGGTGTTGATGCTGACGCGCAGCGGCGCGTGCTTCCGCTTCGCCGCCGCCTGCAGCCGCCGTAGTCCGTCGCAGGTGCGCTCGAAGGTGCCCTTGAGGCCGCGCGCGACGTCGTGAATCTCGCCAGGGCCGTCGATCGAGACGCTGATGTGCTTGAGGAATCCCGCCGCGGCCAGGTCCGCCAGCGCTTCGGCGCGCTCGTCGCTGATAATTGTGCCGTTGGTGGTCAGGTAGCCGCAGGCATAGCCCTTGTCGCGGAAGAGATCGAGGACTGACATGATGTCCTTCCGCATGAAGATCTCGCCGCCGGTGAGGCTGACCTGGAAGCCCGGGTTGTCGGGGAAGGCCTTGCGCAGCGCCTCGAGGGTCATCTCCTCGCGCCATTCACCCTCGATGTTCAGCAGGTCGCCGACATAGCAGAACTCGCAGTGCAGGTTGCACCGCATCGTCGCTTCATACACCGCCCCGAGCGGCAGGCGATCGGCGCGGCCAGTCTTCTCTTCGACGAAGCGGCTGATGCGCTGCTCGTAGCGGCGGCGGCGGTAGCGGGCCCAGGCGTGGCGCGCGAACGGCAGCGCCCGGGCCCGCGTGGCCAGCGACTCGCGCAGCCTGGCGACGGTCGAGCGCAGCGCGCCGCGCGGCGGCGCCGCGCGCAGGTCGTCCGCGGGGTTACGAGCCAGGGTCATCGAGCTGCCAGATCTCCAGCGGCGGACCAGGACGCTCGAGCGCGTCGTCAATCCGTGCGTCAGTGTTGTGAAGGAACGGGTCGATCCGAGCCCGCTCGGACTCGGTTACCCGGGGCCGATACGGAGAAAAGACCGCAATCCGACGCGCCTCTCTTCCGAGGGCGTCGACGAACGGACGCATCTCCGGATCCAATCTATTGTATCGCTTGAGGACCACGAACGCCACGCCCAGCCGCCGCAGCGGGGCGAGCCCCTGATCGCCTCCCAGCTCGGCCGGATCGACGTAGATCTTGTCGACGTCGAGGCCGCCGCGGCCGAGATAGATGACCCGGTAGGCTGGGGACGGATAGGGATTCACCGACAACTGCAGCCGGAACTTCGTCGAGGCCGCCTCCGGGCTGCCGACGTGGCGCGTCAACGCCTCCTCCAGGCCCTGCCGCGACGGCGTCAACGGGGTGGAGTACGGCTGCACCAGCACCGTCGCCCCTGCCGGAACGGTCTGCTCGATGTAGTCGAGCGCCAGCGTCCGCGTATCCGTCTGCCGGATGAAGAGGTCCGTTCGCACGCTCGCCACGGCTCCCGGCACCGCGCAGGCCACCACCGCGCTCCAGAAGACCCACGGCGCGACGCGGCGCCGCGTCGCGGCCTCGGCGAGGGTCCAGCCGGCAAAGACGGCGAGGAAGGGCAGCACCGGGTTGAGGTAGCGGCTGGCCGGCACGGTGTTGCTGATGAAGGCGAAGAAGGAGACGGGAAACGCCAGCAGCAGAATGGCGCGTGCGGGGGCGGCGGCCAGCATCCACACCACGCCGATGGCGCCGAGGACGACGACCGGCACGCCCATCGAATCGTGGATCAGGATGTCGAGATACCGAAGCGCGGGCGCGAACGCCCCAGCCGCGACAGCGCGATCGACGACAATGGCGCGGTTGGCGACGATGTCGCGCCACGCCGAGCCGGGCTCGGCGGCGAGGAAGGGGGAGAGCGCCAGGAAGATCGCCGCGGCGCACCCGCCCGCGAGCAGGAGATCCCGGACCGTCCGTCCCCATCCCGGGCGGCGGTTCGCCTGGATCATGCACCACGCCAGCGGCAGGGCGAGGAACACGCAGTAGTAGTGGGTCGAGAAGGCCGCGCCGCAGGCGGCGCCGGCCGCGGCGACATCGCGCGTCCGCGGTCCGCCGTCGCGGGCCGCCGGCCAGACCCGCACCATCGCGAGGTAGGCCAGGACGACGAGCATGGTGGCGAAGACGTCGTGCTTGACGTAGTGCGAATCGAGGACGCCGAGCGGCGCGGTGGCCAGGAAGAGCGCGGCCGCCACGCCGGCCCGCCGGCTCGCCATCCGCTCCCCCAGACGGTAAACCAGCAGCGTCGTCAGCGTCCCAGCCGCGACGCCGAGAGTGCGGCCGGCGGTGTAGAGCCCGGCCGGATCGGTGAAATAGAGCCGCTGGAGCTCGGCGATCGACCCCACGCGTCCGGAGAGGTAGAGGAACGCCAGCCAGACGCCGACCCACGCGAAGAGGACGTAGAAGTAAAAGGTCGGATAGAGAAAGTTGTGCGGGTTGAGCGAGCCCTTGGCGAAGGCGAGCGCCCGCGCCATGATCGCCACTTCGTCGGGGTTGTAGACGGCCGGCAGGCCGTAGCGAAGGCCCGCCACGCGCAGGGCTGCGGCGACGATCGCGATCGCCCCGAGCACGAGCCATGTCCGCCCGGGGTGCGCAACCGCAGCTTGGGAACGGGCCATCAGCGTCCGGCCCCCGGGCGCGGCGCGTCTCCGGACTCGAGATCGACGTCCACAATCTCTCCGGCGAGCTCGGTCGTTTCCGGCGCCGGCACCGAGCCCGCGCCGCGGCGCCGCCGCAGGGCGTTCAGCGCCCTCAGCTCCTCCGCGTTGAAAAATCGTGTCATCGCCAGCAGGCTGCCCATCACCACCACCACCGTCGCCCCGCGCAGTATCAGTCCGGCCCAGGAGGGCATCGCCGGCAGGGCCCACGCCGCGGCGTAGCCGGCGAGTGCCGCGAGCACGGCCCGCGCCACCCGCCCGGCTTCGTAGCGGACCGGATAGAACCGTTGCGACAGTATGTAGGCGACGGCCGCCTGCAGCGCGTAGGCCGCGGCATTGGCCCACGCCGCGCCGATGATGCCGAATCGCGGAATCAGCGCGAAGCACAACCCGATGTTGAAGGTGGCGCCGATTGCCGTGCTCACCGGGTAATACTGCGTCCGGCTGGTGATGTTGAGGCCAATCGAGGTCAGCAGATAGATCCCGTAGAAGAACACTCCCACCGCGGTCCAGATCACGACCCCGGATGCGCCCACGTACTGCCCGCGAGTGACGATGTTCAGCAGGTCGTAGGCGATCGCGGAGAGCCCGGCGGTCATCAGCGCCAGCATCGCGACGCCGTAGGTCGTGACCGCGCCGAAGACCCTGGGCGCATCGGGCTCGCGCGCGGTGGCGTAGTAGAACGGCGCCCACGCGTACTCGAACGCGCCCAGCGCGATCTTCTGGATCAGCCCGAAGCTCACCCCCATCGAGTAGAAGCCGATATCCCGGACCGGCAGATAGCGGGCGAGCACGAAGCGGTCGCCGACCGACATCACCTGGAGCGCGACGCCGTGGGGCACCCGTGGCAGGCCAAAGGCCAGCGA